>NZ_JBSFIE010000001.1:353874-523008 GCF_053597395.1 Streptomyces sp. NPDC001415 | reverse complement strand
ATGTTGTTTGAGCGCTTGATTGCCATGATGGAGGACTGGATTAAAATACTCCTTAGCTCCACAGTAAAGAAGGCGGGCCATCCGAATCGGATGGCCCGCCTTCTTGTTGTGTCCCCTGCCTGATCGTTACGCCACCCCGTAGGGGGCGACGTAACGATCAGAAACGCTCAACTCCGTCCGCTGCCCAGGGCCTTGCGGGGGATCTGAGGGAGTGGGGCCGGGGCCTGCTCGATCCGGAGCGCGAGTGCCGGGCAGCGGCGCACGGCCCGTTGGGCGCGCCCCCGCAGATGCATCGGCACGGTGGCGTCGGCGACGAGCGGGTAGCCGTCGGGGCCCAGCCGGATCAACTCCGGCACGATGTCCGCGCAGAGCCCGTGGCCCTCGCACAGCGTCCAGTCGACCAGCACCTTCTCGCCGCTCGGCACGCCCTCCTCCTGATAGCCGGGAGAGGGCAGCGGCAGCACGCCTACCGTCGGCCGGCCGCAGCCCCCGGCCAGCACATGGGCCGCCAGGTCGTCCGTGAACGCCGCGAGCGTCGAGGCGAGGAAGCGGGCCGAGCCGTCCGGATGCTTGCAGGCGCCACGGCCCTTCACGGCCCCCGTCACCTCGCGCAGCGCCTCCAGGGCGGCCGGGCCGCCACCGTTCAGCACATCGGCGAGACCTCCCGCGGCGGCCGGCAGGCCCAGCCTGCACGGGCCGCACTGGCCCGCCGTCTCGGCCGCCAGCCAGTTGACGACCCGCAGCGCCTCGCCGAGCGCACAGGTCTCCGCGCCGATCGGCAGGATCGCGCCCGCCCCCAGAGCGCCGCCGAGCGCCGAGAGCGAGGCCCGCGAGACGGCCGCGTCATGGGCGGCCACCGAGTTCAGCCAACTGCCGTGATAGCCGCCGGTCAGTACCCCCTGGGGAAGCGAGGGCGCCCCGGCCAACTGGAGGACGTAGCGCAGCGGCACCCCGGTGGGGACCTCGACGACCATCGGGCGGGCGACCGCCCCGGACAGCGTGAGTAGGACGGTGCCGGGCTCGGTCGGCTCCCCGGTGTTGCAGAAGCGGCGCGGGCCGAGCCGGGCGGCCACCGCGAGCTGGGCGTACGTCTCCGCGTTGGACAGCAGCGTCGGGGCGCCGCCCACGCCCGATTCGGCGGCCCGCTCGCGGCGGCCCGGCGGCAGGGCGGGCCCGCCGTCCACCGCCCGGATCACCGCGGAGGCCTCGCCGGACACCATGCGCTCGGGGGTGCGGACCACCCGGGCGCGCAAGGGAGAGCTGCGCTTGTCGGCGAGGCCGCGCTCGGCGAGGGCGGCGCGCACGGAGGCCTCCGTGGAATCGCGCGTCACGGCGACGACCAGGGTGCGTGCACCGAGCGCCTCCGCGGCCAGCAGGGCGCCGTCCAGGACGAGATGGGGAGCCCGGCACACCAGGACGGTGTCCTTGCGGCAGGCGGGCTCGCCCTCGCTCGCGTTGACGACGACGACCGGGCGTATCCCGCGCCGGATCGCGGCGGAGGCGACCGCGCGGAGTTTGCGGCCGAAGGGGAAGCCCGCGCCGCCGCGGCCGTTGAGGGCGATGTCGTCGGCGAGTTGGGCCAGGCGCTCGCCGTCGACCGGCTTCAGCGGGCCGTGCACCTTGAGGTGCATCGGCAGGGCGAGGCGCTCGACGAGATCGAAACCCGCGGTCAGATGGGGCAGGCCAACGACGCGGACCTCGGGAACATCGGGGAGAGGGGTGTTCATGGTCGTACTCCTGCTGTTGCGGGCACCGTCACGGGCGTTCTCCAGAGGCGGAGCCCGGCTGGGAGTGCCAGGGCTCGCCGGCGGCCGGCGGCTGATAGGGCGTGGACGGTGCGGGGGCGGGCAGCGGCTCGGGAGGGCGCGGCGAGGGCGCAGGCCAGCGGGCGGCCGGGGGAGCGGACGGAGCCAGGGAGACCGCGCGGTAGGCCGCGGAGATGCCCGTCCCGGCATCGCCGCGGACCTCCTGCCCGGCGGCGGGACGGAAGCGGGGCAGCGCCTCGTACAGGGCGTGCGCCTCCTGGAACCGCGGTGCCTCCTCAAGGGCTTCGTGCGGAGGCTGCGCTCCACGTAGTGGTCGCGTCGGCTGCGCCTCATAAGAGGTCTCGTAAGAGGTCTCATAGGAGGGCGGCTCATTCGGCGGCGTCTCGTAGGCCTCATAAGAGGGCGGTGCGGAAGGCCGAGGGGGTACGGCCGGTTCGGGGGGCTCGCTCTCCGGGCGAGGCCGGAAGGGGGCGAGCCGGTCGGCGATCCGGCGCTTCACCGGGCGGGGAAGCGCGCGTACGGCCAGCGCGCTCGCCACTCCCGCCAGGGACAGGCCGTACATCACGACCACCCAGGAGGCCGGCGGGCGTCCCGCGTACAGGCCGTGCACCAGGGCGAAGCACCACGCCGGATAGGCCAGCATGTGCACCGCGCGCCAACGGGCCGCGATGCGCCCCGGGGTGGCGAAGGCGCTGCGCATGGCGCCCGTGACGGCCGTGAGGACCATCAGGATCCCGGCGAGTGATCCGAAGCCGATCAGGCCCGACGCGCCGGTGATGCCGAGCCCGAACGGGACCACCGCGCCGAGCAGCCCGACATGGCTGAGCGCGATCTTGACGGTGACGTGCAGCAGGAGAAAGCCGATGGAGGCGACGGCGGTCGCCCGGTGGACGGCCTGCGCCATGAGGCGGTCACGTGGAGTGAGGAGCAGCCGGTCGGTGGCGAGCAGCCCCCAGGCGACGGAGGCGGTCAGCGAGACCAGCGACAGGACGCCGGCGGTGAAGTCCAGGGCGGCGCGCAGTCCGTCCGATGAGAACAGGGCCAGCGGCGGTATGAGCAGGGCTACGACGCCCAGTGCGGCCGCGGAAAGCCCGCCCCTGCGGGCCGGGCGGCCCCGTGCGGGGTTCTGGCGCGGGCGGTGCGGGTCGAGCGGATTGCGAGGTTTCATGGTGGGGCGACTCCGAATGGTTCGGCAAAGCGGTCCCGTGGCGGCATGCTAGGTCGCCCCATACCGGCCGGTACGGGGTTTGTGCGGTTGCCCCAGAAGAGGGCGGTACGCGGAGTAACCTCGCCCCTCGGCACCCCCCAGGGGTAACTCCGGGCACCCCCCACGGGTACTCCGTGCGGGGCTTGCGGGGCCTGCGGTACCCTGACGCCATGCGTGCCGTACGCCTTCTGCTTAGCGAGCCGCGCTGAACACTCCCGACCGATGAAGAGATCCGGTCGGACTCGGCGCGGCGCCCCCTCCTGTGCGAGGGGTTTTTTCGTTTGGCGATTCGATGGCGGATCGTCGGACGAACGCTCGTAACCGCTGGCAGAGACGATCGATGGAGCTTTGAGGACATGAGCGAGACGAACACCGCTGCCGCCGCAGAGACGGCCGCGCCGCACCGCTACACGGCAGCCATGGCTGCCGACATCGAGGCACGCTGGCAGGACTTCTGGGACGCCGAGGGCACCTACGCGGCGCCGAACCCGACCGGCGACCTCGCCGGGGACCCGGCGGTCGTCGCCCGGCCCAAGAAGTTCATCATGGACATGTTCCCGTACCCCTCGGGCACGGGCCTGCACGTCGGCCACCCGCTGGGCTACATCGCCACCGACGTCTACGCCCGCCACCAGCGCATGACCGGCCACAACGTCCTGCACACGCTGGGCTTCGACGCCTTCGGCCTGCCCGCCGAGCAGCACGCGGTCGCCACCGGCACGCACCCCCGGGTCTCCACCGAGGCCGCTATGGACAACATGAAGCGGCAGCTGCGCCGGCTGGGTCTGGGCCACGACAAGCGCCGGTCGATCGCGACGATCGACCCGGAGTACTACAAGTGGACCCAGTGGATCTTCCTGCAGATCTTCAACTCCTGGTACGACGCCGACGCGAAGCGGGCCCGTCCGATCGCCGAGCTGGTCGCCGCGTTCGAGAACGGCACCCGCGAGGTCCCCGGAGGCCGTGACTGGGCCGCGCTGAGCGCCGCCGAGCGCTCCGACGTCCTGGGCGAGTACCGCCTGGCGTACGCCTCCGACGCGCCCGTCAACTGGTGCCCCGGCCTGGGCACCGTCCTGGCCAACGAGGAAGTCACCGCCGACGGCCGTTCCGAGCGCGGCAACTTCCCCGTCTTCAAGTCCAAGCTGCGCCAGTGGAACATGCGCATCACCGCCTACGCGGACCGCCTGATCGACGACCTGGACGCGCTGGACTGGCCTGAGGCCATCAAGCTGCAGCAGCGCAACTGGATCGGCCGCTCCGAGGGCGCCCGCGTCGACTTCAAGGTCACCGACACCGACGCGATCACCGTCTTCACGACTCGCCAGGACACCCTGTTCGGCGCCACCTACATGGTGCTGGCCCCCGAGCACGAGCTGGTTGACACCATCGTCCCGGCCGCCTGGCCCGAGGGCACCCACGACGTGTGGACCGGCGGCCATGCGAGCCCGGCCGAGGCCGTCGCCAAGTACCGTGCGTTCGCCGCCTCCAAGTCGGACGTGGAGCGCCAGGCCGACGCCAAGGAGAAGACCGGCGTCTTCACCGGCGCGTTCGCCGTCAATCCCGTCAGCGGCGAAAAAGTTCCCGTCTTCATCGCCGACTATGTGCTGATGGGCTACGGCACCGGCGCGATCATGGCCGTACCGGCGCACGACACCCGCGACTTCGCCTTCGCGCGCGCCTTCGAGCTGCCCATGCGCTGCGTCGTGCAGCCTTCCGACGACCGTGGCACGGACGCCTCGACGTGGGACGACGCGTTCGCCTCTTATGAGGCGAAGCTGGTCAACTCCGCCAACGACGAGATCTCCCTGGACGGCCTGGGCGTCGTCGAAGCCAAGGCCAAGATGACCGACTGGCTGTCCGAGCGCGGCATCGGCGAGGGCACCGTCAACTTCCGGCTGCGCGACTGGCTGTTCAGCCGCCAGCGCTACTGGGGCGAGCCCTTCCCGATCGTCTACGACGAGGACGGCGTCGCCCACCCGCTGCCCGAGTCGATGCTCCCCCTGGAGCTGCCGGAGGTCGACGACTACTCGCCGCGCACCTTCGACGCGGACGACGCCGACACCTCTCCGGAGACCCCGCTGTCCCGCAACGAGGACTGGGTCAACGTCGAGCTGGACCTGGGCGACGGCGTGAAGAAGTACCGCCGCGAGACCAACACCATGCCCAACTGGGCCGGTTCCTGCTGGTACGAGCTGCGCTACCTGGACCCGCACAACAGCGACCAGCTGGTCGACCCGGCCATCGAGCAGTACTGGATGGGCCCCCGCGAGGGCATGCCGACCGGCGGCGTCGACCTGTACGTCGGCGGCGCCGAGCACGCCGTGCTGCACCTGCTGTACGCGCGCTTCTGGTCCAAGGTGCTGTTCGACCTGGGCCACATCTCCTCGGCCGAGCCGTTCCACAAGCTGTACAACCAGGGCATGATCCAGGCGTACGTCTACCGGGACGGCCGCGGCTTCCCGGTGCCGGCCGCCGAGGTCGAGGAGCGCGACGGCAAGTTCTTCTTCGAGGGCGAGCCGGTCAAGCGCGAGCTGGGCAAGATGGGCAAGTCCCTGAAGAACGCGGTCACTCCGGACGAGATCTGCACCGAGTACGGCGCCGACACCCTGCGCCTGTACGAGATGGCGATGGGTCCGCTGGACGTCTCGCGGCCCTGGGACACCCGCGCCGTGGTCGGCCAGTACCGGCTGCTGCAGCGGCTGTGGCGCAACATCGTCGACGAGACGACCGGTGAGGTCACCGTCACCGACGCCGAGCCCGACGAGGCGACGCTGCGCGCCCTGCACAAGGCGATCGACGGCGCCGGCGGCGACCTGGCGGGGCTGCGCTTCAACACCGCCATCGCCAAGATCACCGAGCTGAACAACCACCTGACGAAGGCGGGCGGCCCGCTGGCGCGGCCGGTCGCCGAGCAGCTGGTGCTGCTGATCGCGCCGCTGGCCCCGCACATCGCCGAGGAGCTGTGGCGCAAGCTGGGCCACACCGACTCCGTGGTCCACCGCGACTTCCCGGTCGCGGACCCGGCGTACGTCGTGGACGAGGCCGTGACCTGCGTCGTGCAGATCAAGGGCAAGGTCAAGGCACGCCTGGAAGTACCGCCGGCGATCTCCGACGACGAGCTGGAGAAGCTGGCGCTGGCCGATGAGGCCGTCGTCGCGGCACTGGCCGGCGCGGGCATCCGCAAGGTCATCGTGCGTGCGCCGAAGCTGGTGAACATCGTCCCCGCGTAAGGGCCGGAGCGGTACTGGGGGCTTTCCCCTACGGGCAGGTTGGGGGTTCCACGGGAACCCACGGCCTGCCCGTTCCGTTTACGGTGGAGGGGACGATGCCGACCGACCGAGGGGGACGTTCATGGAAGCCGCGATCCTGATCCTGGCGCTGCTGTTCGTCGCCTTCGTGGCGCTCGGCGTGTATGTGACGGTCAAGGTGGTCGGCGCCGCCAAGCGCGGAGTGGAGCGTACGGTCACGCAGGCCCGCAGGACCGTCGAGGACACCACGCTGCGCGCGAAGAGCGTGGGCCAGCCGGGCGTCGCGGGCCAGCTCGCCCAACTGCGCCTCTCGCTGCGAACGTCGATGCGGGCGACGCAGGAAGCGCTGCACGCGCGCCTCGCCGAGGACGAGTCCCTCAAGGAGTCCCTTGCCCTGTTCGAGCGGCTCAGCGGGCACGGCCACGAACTGGACGACGAGCTCAGGCGCCTGGAGCGGGAGCCGGACAAGCGCAACATAGCGGCCCGAATGCCGGAGCTCCGCGAGCGCACCGAGCGGATCACGCACTCCGCGGACTCGCTGCGCTGGGCCGCGCTGGACCGGGCCCGGCAGTTCGCCGACGACGACCTCGCCTCGCTCAGCGACCAGATCGAGATGGAGTCGGGGGCGCTGCGGGACTGGTCGACCAAGGGCCCGACGACGGGCGAGTCCGCTTCCTGGAGCGGCCTTTCGGACAACCCCGCGCCTGCGCAGAGTGCGCCGTCGCAGAGTGCGCCATCACAGAGTGACCCGTCACAGAGCGAGCCGTCGCCGTCGCCGGAGCGGGGCGCAGGGGCCCGGCCGAAGTCATCGGCCCAGGCTCCTCAGGCGATAGGCGCCGCCGAGCCGCCGGTGGCGTACCCGTGGCAGAAGGCCCCTCGCCCCGAAACCACGAGCTGAGTCGGCGAACACCAGGTCAAGGCGCTGGAACAAGACGCCCGACGCTGACCCGAACTGATCATTCCATCGGGGCCGGACTGCCGCCGGGCGCCCTCGGCGGGTAACCTCCCGCTCATGTCCCGCCATGTCGCTATCGTCACCGATTCAACGGCCTATCTGCCGCCGCAGACGATGGAGCGGCACAGCATCACCGCAGTGCCGCTGACCGTTGTCCTGGGGGACCAGGCGCTGGAGGAGGGCACCGAGATCTCGGCCCGCTCGCTGGCCCTCGCCCTGCAGAAACGACGTCCCGTCACCACTTCCCGGCCCAGCCCCGAGGTATTCGCGGCCACCTACCGCAAGGTCGCCGAAGCCGGGGCGAGCGGAATCGTCTCGCTGCACCTCTCGGCCGAGTTCTCCGGCACCTACGACGCTGCCGTGCTCGCCGCCAAGGACGCCCCGGTGCCGGTGCGGGTGGTCGACACCGGGATGGTCGCGATGGCGCTCGGCTTCTGCGCGCTGGCCTCTGCCCAGGTCGCGGATGCGGGCGGCACACTGGACGAGGCGGTGGCCGCCGCGGAGAAGCGTGCCGGTGAGACCTCCGCGTTCTTCTACGTCGACACCCTGGACTATCTGCGCCGCGGCGGCCGCATCGGAGCCGCGCAGGCGCTGCTCGGCTCGGCCTTGGCAGTCAAGCCACTGCTCCAGCTCGACGGCGGCCGGATCGACATGCTGGAGAAGGTACGCACCGCCTCCAAGGCCATTGCCCGGCTGGAGGAGATCGTGGTCGACCGGGCAGGGAGCAGCCCGGTCGACATCGCGGTGCACCATCTCGCGGCACCGGAACGCGCCGCCGCCCTCGCCGACCGGCTACGGGCGCGGGTGCCGGGCCTGGTCGACCTGTACACGAGCGAAGTCGGAGCGGTGATCGGCGCGCACACGGGGCCGGGGCTGCTGGGGGCGATCGTCTCGCCGCGCTGAAGCGGACGGGGGTCGGCGGTGCGGGGGCATCGGGCCGACCGTGCTGAGGGGCGCGTCGGCCTGCTGTGGCCCGACCTGGTGAGCGGTCTGGCCCGCCCTGGTGAGCGGCCTGACTCGGCCTGGTGAGCAGCCTGGCCCGGCTGGACTCCCTCGTAAGGGTGGCCGAGTTATCCACAACTGGCTTGTTGTCCACCGGAATTGGGCCTGCTCAGCGGGTTCGGGCTCAGGTGCCTAACGTCTCGTGACATGGCACTCCGATCACCACGCACCGCCACGAGCGGACCGGGCCGGGCCCCCGGCTCGGACGGCCGGGCCCGCCCGGGCCACGGCCGCCGAAGCCGCGCCGTCCACGCCGACGTCTCTGCCCTGACCGCACGCAGGCGCGCGGACGCGCTGTTCCTCCCACCTCCACCGGGCACGGGGGCTCCGCCGCACGAACCCGCTGCCCCGACCGCGCGCACCCTCGGGGAGTCGACGCTGGCGCCTCCGCCCGTACCTGAGCAGGAAGCTTGGCGCGGGGGCGCTCGGCAGAGGGAAGACGCGACGCCCTCTGCTCGCGTCACGCCAGCCGTTCCGGTCACGCCAGCCGTTCCGGTCACGCCAGCCGTTCCGGTCACGCCAGCTGTTCCGGTCGCGCAGGCCGTGCCGGTTACGCAGGCCGTTCCGGTCACGCCGGCCGGTCCTGCCAGGCAGGCCGTTCCTGGTGCATCGGTTGCTCCTCCCACATTGATCGATTCGGCCCCACAGGCCGACCCCGCTGGCCCCGGTGTACGGGAGCGGGTCTGGGTGGCGGTGCGGGAAAGGCTGCCGGTGTGGGCCCAGTTGAGGTTCGGTCTCGCGCCGCGCAGCCTGGCCGCGCTTTCCGTGGTCCTGGTGATCGCGGCGGGATTCGCCGTGCACCACTTCTGGGCCGGGCGACCACAGTCCGTACGTGCCCCGGACGTGGTCGACGGGCCGGCGCCGACGCCGCCCGGGGCGAAGAGTGCGTCCGGCAGCGGATCGGAACGGGGTGCGAGCGCCCAGGCCACCACGCCCCGGCCGGTCGCCAACGCGGTGCCGTCGCCCGCCGGAGTGCTCGTGGTGGACGTCGCTGGAAAAGTGCTGCGGCCGGGGATCTACCGGCTGCCCATCGGATCGCGGGTCGCCGATGCGCTGACCGCCGCGGGCGGGTCGCGGGAAGGCGCGGATCTGACCGGCCTCAACCGGGCGCGGCTGCTCACGGACGGCGAGCAGGTGCTGGCCGGGGTGCCGGGCGCGGCGCCCGCCGGGCCAGGTGCCGGTACCAGCGGTGGCGCCGGCAGCGGATCGAGCGGGCCGGTCAGTCTCAACTCCGCCTCGGTGGAGCAGTTGGACGGGCTGCCCGGAGTCGGTCCGGTACTCGCGCAGCACATCGTGGACTACCGCGCCCAGCACGGTGGCTTCCGCTCGGTCGACGAACTGCGGGAGGTCAACGGGATCGGCGAGCGCAGGTTCAACGACCTGCAACCCCTGGTGCGGCTGTGAACCGCCTGGCTGCCCACGGCGGACCAAGCCACCGCCTGGGTGCCCATGCCGAGTCGGGCCGCCGCCTGGGTGTCCAGGCCGAGTCGGGCCGCCGCTTGGATGCCCAAGCCCGGTCGGGCCGCCGCCCGGATGCCCACGCCGAGCCAGACCACCGCCTCGATGTCCACGGCGACTCGGGCCACCGCCTGGGCGCCGCCAATCCGTACCGGGAAGGGCCGGCGGACCTGCGTCTGATCGGCCCGGCGTTGGGGGCTTGGGGTGGAGTGGCTGTCGCGATCAACTCGTCGTCTACTGCGGCGAGTTGGGGTGTGATCGTGTGTCTCGCCGTGGCGGGGGCGCTCGTGGCGCCGGTCGTTCGGCGGGCCCTGCCGGGGTGGGTCTCGGGCGCAGGGGTACGGGGACACCGCGAGCGGGGTCGGGAGGAGGGGGGCCATCGCGGCAGTGTCGTAGGCAAGCGTGATGAGGCAACGGGGGCCAGCGGGGTTTGGAGGTACAGGGGCGCCGTCGCAGGGGTGTTGGTCTGTGCGGCGGCCGGGATCGTGGCCGGCGGACTGCACGCCGCCGAGGCGCGGAGGGGGCCGCTGCCAGGGCTGGCGCGGGAGTTCCGGCAGGCCACCGTGGAGTTGGTGGTCCGGGCGGACCCGAGACCGACCCGGTCCGCGGGGTGGGGCGGCGCCTCGGTCGCGGTGGATGCCGAGGTGGAGCGGGTCCTCGGGCCGGGCGGCAGGGCCGAGCGGGTCCGTACGCCGGTCCTCGTGATCGCACCCGCGAGCTGGCAGGGGCTGCTGCCGTCCACCCGGGTGGGGGTGACCGCGCGGCTCGCGCCGGGCGACGGGAAGATCGCCGCCCTGCTCAAGGCTCCGAACGGGCCGCCCCGCATCACCGGACCGCCAACTGCCATGCAGCGCCTGGCCGGTGGGCTGCGGGACGGGCTGCGCGAGGCGGCCGACGGACTTGCGCCGGATGCGCGGGCGCTGCTGCCCGGCCTGGTCGTCGGCGACACCTCCCGGGTCACACCCGAGCTGCGCGCCGCCTTCGAGTCGACCGATCTCATGCACGTCATGGCGGTATCCGGAAGCAACTTCGCGATCATGCTTGCCCTGTTGATCGGATCGCCGGGGAAAGCCCTGCTGGCCGAGCGGGGAGGCCTCGCGCCGCGGCTCGGGATCTCCTTGCGGGTGACCGCGCTACTGGGTGGGGCGCTCACGCTCGTCTTCGTCGTGGTGTGCCGGCCGGAGCCGAGCGTGCTGCGAGCCGCCGCCTGCGGCCTGGTCACGCTGCTGGCCATCGGGACGGGCCGGCGCAGATCGCTGATCCCCGCGCTGGCCGCCGCCGTCCTGCTCCTGGTGCTGTACGCGCCCGAACTGGCCCGGAGCTACGGGTTTCTGCTTTCGGTGCTCGCGACCGGGGCGCTGCTCACCATCGCGCCGGGATGGGGTGCGGCGCTGCGGCGGCGCGGGGTGCCGCCCCGGCTCGCCGAGGTGCTGGGCGCGGCGGCCGCGGCGCAGGCGGTGTGTGCTCCGGTGGTGGCCGTGTTCGCGGCGCGGGTCAGCCTGGTCGCGGTGCCCTGCAATCTGCTGGCCGAGCCGGCGGTGGCGCTGGCGACGGTCGCCGGATTCGCCGCACTCGCCGCCGCGCCGATCGCGATGCCGGTCGCCAAATGCCTTGCCTGGTGCGCGGGTTGGCCCACGGGCTGGATCGCGTCGGTGGCCCGCACCGGAGCGGCCCTGCCCGGCGCGGAGTCGGGGTGGCCGGGTGGCTGGCGCGGGGGAGCGCTGCTCGCCGTCGCCACCGGGGCGGCGGTACTCGTGGTGCGGCGGCTGCCCCGATACCCCTGGGCGGCCGCGGCGCTGGCGCTCATCCTGCTCCTCGCCGTGGTACGGCCCGCCCCGCTGACCAGGATCGTCACCGGCTGGCCGCCGCCCGGCTGGTCGTACGCCATGTGCGATGTGGGGCAGGGCGATGCCACCGTGCTGGCCGCCGGGGCAGGGACGGCGGTGGTGATCGACACCGGGCCCGAGGCCCTGCCGGTCGACCGCTGTCTGCACGAGCTCGGGGTGAACCGCATTCCGCTGCTCCTGCTCACCCACTTCCACGCCGACCATGTGGGCGGCCTGGCCGGGGTGTTGCGGGGCCGGTCCGTCGGGCTGATCGAGACGACGGGGTTCGCGGAGCCGCCCGACCAGGCTGCGTTCGTGCGGCGCACCGCCGCCGCTGAGGGAGTGCCGCTGGCGTCGGCCGCGTACGGAGAACGGCGGGCGTTGGGCGGGCTGTCCTGGGAGGTGCTGTGGCCACCGCCCGAGCCCGGGTCGGTGCCTGACGGGCCGAACGACGCCAGTGTCACCCTGCTCGTCCGCACCGCCGCCGGGCTGACCCTGCTGCTGCCCGGGGACCTCGAACCCCCTTCCCAGCGAGGGTTGTTGAGGCTGAACCCGGGGCTCGCGCGGGTGGACGTCCTCAAGGTCGCCCACCACGGCTCGGCCCACCAGGACCCCGCGCTGCTCGGAGCCGTACGCCCGAGGCTGGCACTGATCTCCGTCGGCCGGGGCAACCGGTACGGCCACCCCGCGCCCGGCACCGTCGCCGTACTGCGCGCGTGGGGCGCCGCCGTGCTGCGCACGGACACGGACGGGGCGATCGCGGTCACGGGGGTGGGCGACGGGCTGCGGGCCGTACCTCGGGGGCGCGATCCGTGACGGGGCTCATGACGCGGCTCGTGACGGTGGGGCCCCCGGTGGACGCGGTGGTCGGCCAGGAACTTGCGCTGTTCGTGGCCGCGCGCCGACTCGCGTGTCGTCATGTCCCGTTACATCAGCGGGAGTTGGGGCCTGAGGGTCTCGGGCGCCGGGCCCAGGGCCGGCGGCGAAGAGCGAGGCGCGGAGCGGGTGGGGCGGGGCCCGTTCGGCCCGGGCAAGCGGAATGGCCAATTCGGGCCTCTGGTGACAGGTGCCTCAACAGTGCGCAGGCGCCGCGTTTGCCTCGAACGGCACAACAGTGATCGAATGCATCTTCGTCAAGGGGCCGCAGTCCTGCTGTGGCGAGGATGGACGAGGATGTCCGCCCCCTGCGCGGCCCGGCAGATACTTCTTCGCACGGGGGTGCGTGCACAGTGTTCAGCCGCTGGTTCGGCAAGAGCTCGACCAGTTCTCCGCTCCGTACCGGGCCTCTGGCAGGCCTGGCCGTCCCGTCGACCGCGGGCGTGCTCAGCTGTCGGGTGCTCGATCCGGTCAGCGAGCCGGTGCAGCGGGCCGAGTTCGTGGTCAGCGACGCGTCGGGCCGCAGGGTCGTGGGTGGGGAGACCGACCCGTTCGGGACGGTGGTCACGACGGTTCCGGCGGGTGAGTACCGGCTGGCCGTCACGGCCGAGGGCTATACGCCCTTCCACGGCAACGCCACCGTCGCCGCCGGCGGGCACGCCGCGCTCGGCGACGTCACGCTCCAGGTCGCCGCCCCTCCCTCGCTGCCCGACCCCGGCGAGTGGGAGCTCGACCCGACGCACTCCCAGATCGGCTTCACCGCGAGCCATATCGGCCTTGCCCGCATACACGGCCGGTTCAACACCTTCGCCGGGGCCATCCGGATCGGGGAGCGCATGGAGGGGTCCGCCATGCACGTCATCATCGACACCGCCTCCATAGACACGGGCGTCAAGATGCGCGACGACCACCTGCGGTCGGGCGACTTCCTGGACGTCGGGAGCTATCCGACGATGGAGTTCTACAGCGACCGGTTCGTGCACCGGGGCGGCGGCAGGTGGGCGATCATCGGCGGGCTCACGCTGCACGGCGTGAGCCGGACGGTGACACTCGACACGCAGTACCTCGGGCTCGGCACCGGGCTCGGCGGCGAGACCCGGGGCGCCTGCCGGGCCAGCACCGAACTGCACCGGGAGGACTTCACGCTCACCTGGCAGACCATGCTGGCGCGGGGCATCGCGGCGATCGGGTCCTCGATCACGGTCGACCTCGACATCCAGGTCGTACCGAAGACGGGCTGACCCGGCCGGGGGAGGCCGTACCGGGTGCGGCCCCTCGGCCTCGTGCCGGAACGGCCGGGCGGGTCAGGGGGATTCGAGCCAGCCGTCGTGTTCGGCGGCCAGGGTGTCCAGGGCCTTCGGGTCCAGGCGGGCGCCGGGGTCCTCCACGACGACGAGCCACTGGGCGTCCTCGGCGTCGTCCTCGCCGGCCAGGGCGTCGCGGACGAGCTGGGGTTCCTCGGCGAGGCCGAAGCGGTCGGTCAGCTCGGTGGCCACGTCCTCGGCGGCGTCGCGGTCCGGGAGCACCAGTACGTGTCGGGTCACATCGTTCACCTGGCCATTCTCCGGTATGGGGGCGGCGGGGAAAGGAGCGGGCCGGGGAGCGGGCCGGGACTGTCAGTGGCCCGTGGGATGCTGGAAGGCGATGGCCACCAGGAAGAACTCCACCGACGATCCGCTCGCCCCCGTCACGCTCGCCGTGGGCCAGGAGGACCTGCTGCTCGACCGCGCCGTGCAGCAGGTGGTGGCGGCCGCCCGGGCCGCCGACTCCGACACCGATGTGCGTGACCTGACCTCCGACCAGTTGCAGCCCGGCACGCTGGCCGAGCTGACCAGCCCGTCGCTCTTCGCCGAGCGGAAGGTCGTGGTCGTACGCAACGCGCAGGACCTGTCCGCGGACACGGTCAAGGACGTGAAGGCGTACCTCGACGCGCCCGCCGAAGAGATCACCCTGGTGCTCCTTCACGCGGGCGGAGCCAAGGGCAAGGGGCTGCTCGACGCGGCCCGCAAGGCGGGAGCGCGGGAGGTCGCGTGCCCCAAGACCACGAAGCCGGCCGAGCGGCTGACGTTCGTACGGCAGGAGTTCCGGGCACTGGGGCGTTCGGCCACGCCCGAGGCCTGCCAGGCGCTGGTCGACTCCATCGGCAGCGATCTGCGCGAGCTGGCCTCCGCGGTGTCGCAGCTCTGCGCGGACGTCGAGGGGACCATCGACGAGGAGGTCGTCGGGCGCTACTACACGGGGCGGGCCGAGGCCTCCAGCTTCACCGTCGCCGACCGGGCGGTGGAGGGGCGGGCGGCGGAGGCGCTCGAAGCGCTGCGCTGGTCGCTGTCCACCGGGGTCGCGCCGGTGATGATCACCAGTGCGCTCGCACAGGGGGTGCGGGCCATCGGGAAGCTGTCCTCCGCGCGGGGGGGCCGGCCGGCGGATCTTGCGCGGGAGTTGGGCATGCCGCCCTGGAAGATCGACCGGGTGCGGCAGCAGATGCGGGGGTGGACGCCGGAGGGGGTTTCCGTGGCCCTGCGGGCCGTGGCTGAGGCGGATGCGGGGGTCAAGGGCGGGGGAGATGATCCTGAGTACGCCCTGGAGAAGGCCGTCGTCACGATTGCCCGGGCGGCGCGGTCGGGGCGGTAGCACCCTGGGCTGCACCCTGGCCCGCCCCGGGCCCCGCTCTTCGTCGGGTGCGGGCCGTCTTTGGCTGGTCGCGCCCGCGCGGCGGAGCCGCATGAGTGTCACAGCCCTGTGCCCCTGGTGGGCCTGGGCTGTGCCCGGCCCTCAACCTCCGTACCCGTGCCCCTGATGGGCCGGGGTTGCCCCCGGCCCGGCCTCCGGGCCCCGCGCCGAGGTGGCCAGGGCCGGGGCGCGGGGGGTTTGGTGGAGGTGGGGTTATGCCGCCCTTCGCCAGCTGACCGGCGGCTCGTACGGCTGGCGGCGCCAGGCGGCCAGGGGGATTACCGGGGCCAGGGTCGGCTCGGGGTCTCCGGTCAGGGAGAGGAGGACCACCGTCAGTGCGGCCAGTTCGGCTTCCGTCGGGGTGCCTCTCAGTACCCGGAACAGGGGGTCGGCCGGCTCGGTCGGTGCATTCGAATCGTTGGGCACGCTCACTCCTTACTGCGGGGGATTTCCGTGCTTACGGGACGGCAGGTCTGCGTGCTTCGTGCGGAGCATCGCCAGGGCGGCGGCCAGGACCTTCCTTGTTTCGGCGGGGTCGATCACGTCGTCCACCAGGCCCCGCTCGGCCGCGTAGTACGGGTGCATCAGTTCTGATTTGTACGCCGCGATCTTCGAGGCGCGGACCGCCTCGGGGTCGTCCGAACTCGCGATCTCCCGGCGGAAGATGACGTTGGCAGCGCCCTCCGCGCCCATCACCGCGATCTCGTTGGTGGGCCAGGCGTAGGTCAGGTCGGCGCCGATGGACTGCGAGTCCATCACGATGTACGCGCCGCCGTACGCCTTGCGCAGGATCAGGGAGATGCGGGGGACCGTCGCGTTGCAGTACGCGTACAGGAGCTTCGCGCCGTGGCGGATGATCCCGCCGTGCTCCTGCGAGACGCCCGGCAGGAACCCCGGTACGTCGACCATGGTCAGCAGTGGGATGTTGAACGCGTCGCAGAGCTGGACGAAGCGGGCCGCCTTCTCCGACGCCTCGATGTCCAGGACACCCGCCAGGAACTGCGGCTGGTTCGCCAGGATGCCCACCACGCGGCCGTCGATCCGGGCCAGCGCGCAGATGATGTTGCGGGCCCAGTGTTCGTGGACCTCAAGCAGGTCGCCGTGGTCGACGATCTCCTCCAGGACCTTGCGCATGTCGTACGGGCGGTTGCCGTCCGAGGGCACCAGGTCGAGCAGCACGTCGTTGCGGCGGTCCGCCGGGTCGTCGCCCGGGGGCAGGGGAGGGGGCATCTCCCTGTTGTTCGACGGCAGCAGAGAGATCAGGTACCGGACCTCGGCCAGGCACGTCTCCTCGTCGTCGTGGACGAAGTGGGCCACGCCCGAGACCCCGGCGTGCACGTCCGCGCCGCCGAGGCCGTTCTGGGTGATCTCCTCGCCGGTCACCGCCTGCACCACGTCCGGGCCGGTGATGAACATCTGCGACGTCTCTCGGACCATGAAGACGAAGTCGGTCAGGGCGGGCGAGTAGGCGGCGCCGCCGGCGCACGGGCCCAGCATCACCGAGATTTGCGGGATCACCCCCGACGCCTTCGTGTTCCGCTGGAAGATCCCGCCGTACCCGGCCAGGGCGGAGACGCCCTCCTGGATGCGGGCTCCCGCGCCGTCGTTCAGCGAGACCAGCGGAGCACCCGCCGCGATCGCCATGTCCATGATCTTGTGGATCTTCGTGGCGTGGGCCTCTCCCAGGGCGCCGCCGAAGATCCGGAAGTCATGGGCGTACACGAACACCGTGCGGCCCTCCACCGTCCCCCACCCGGTGACCACACCGTCGGTGTACGGCTTCTTCGCCTCCAGGCCGAAACCGACCGCACGGTGTCGGCGCAGCTGCTCGACCTCCTGGAAGCTGCCCGGGTCCAGGAGCAGGTCGATGCGCTCGCGCGCGGTCAGCTTTCCCTTGGCACGCTGGGCCTCGGTCGCCTTCTCGCTGGGGCCGAGCCTGGCCTGCTCGCGCAGGACGTGCAGTTCGGCGACCCGCACGGACGCGGTCTGCGGCGGCGGCTGATCAGTCACGGTCATGTTCGGTCCCCCTCTTGTCGCGCGTTCCCTTGGTACGCGTTCTCTTGTTACGCGTTGTCATCGTGAGTCGCCTGTTGTGCGTTGTGATCGTGAGTGATCGCGAGTCGCCCGTTACGCGTTGTCATGGTGCGTCGCCCGCACCCGGACCGCGTCCAGCAGGATCGCCTGCTCCAGGCACTCCCCGGCGTCCGGCGACTCGACGGCGCCGGAGCGCACCGCGCGCACGAACGCCCTTACGGTGGCGGCGACTTGGTCGTGCGGGGCCAGGGTCAACTCGCGCGGGCCGTGCGCGTCGGTGATCCACACCGTCGGCTTGTGGTCGGCGGGCGGAGTGAACGCCGGCTCGACGCGAATCCGCCCCTCGCTGCCCCACAGCTCGTACGCCGAGCGGTACGCGTGCTCCATGCCGAAGGCCAGCTGCCCGAGCACCCCGGAAGGGGAGCGCACGAGCACCGCGCCCGAGGTCTCCACCGCCGAGCCGCCCCCGTGCTCAAGGGCGGCGCCGACGATCTCCAGGCCCGCGCCGAGGAAGTACAGCGCGGCCCGCACCGGGTAGTAGCCGACGTCGAGCAGGGCGCCGCCGCCGAGTTCCGGGCGGTGCCTGATGTTCCCGGCGGGCAGCGCCGGGATCGCGAACGCGGCGCTGAACGCCCGGAGTTGACCGATCGCGCCGCTCGTCACCAGCTCCCGAACGACCGAGTGCTGGGGATGCTGGACGAACATGACGTTCTCCATGAGCACCAGGCCCGAGGCGCGCGCGAGATCGAGCAGCGCCTCGGTGGTCGGCCGATCGGCGGTGAGCGGCTTCTCCGCCAGGACGTGCTTGCCCGCGCGCAGCGCCCGGCCCGCCCACTCGGCGTGCAGCGAGATGGGCAGCGGCACGTACACGGCGTCCACGTCGTCCCGGGTGAGGACCGCGTCGTACGACTCGACCGGGGCGCAGCCGAACTGGTCCGCGACCTCCTTGGCGCGCCCGCCGTCCCGGCTCGCCACCGCGGTCAGCTCCACCTCCGGGTCCGCCGCCATGGCGGGCAGCACCCGGCGGCGGGCGATGTCTGCGGTGCCGAGGACGGCGATGCGCAGGGGTCGATCAGTCATCCGTCAGATGTCCCATGGCGTTGAGGCAGGCGAGGAGCGTCCTGGCCTGCACATTGACGTAGTGTCCGTGCTTGATCAGCGCTGTCAGCTGACCGATCGTCACCCACTGATAGCCGGCCGGTGGCTCGATAGGGGCGTCCTGCTCGTCGGCCTCGATGACCAGGTAGCGGTTCTCCGCGTACAGGAACCGGCCGCCCTCCTCCGAGTGGATGGCGTCGTAGCGGATGCGTTCGGGCGCCGCTTCCAGGACGAGATCCAGGAACGGCGGGCGGACCTGGAGGCCCTCGAAGTTGTCCGGCGAGCACTGCACGGTGGGGGCGAGTTCGACCGTGTCGAGGAAGCCGCCCTCGACCTTGGCGTTGGCCAGGACGTGCAGCACGCCGTCGAACGAACGGGCCAGGAAGGCCGCGATACCGCGGCTGCACGGCTCGATCAGGGGCTGCGTCCAGCTCGTCACCTCGCGGTTGCCGGCCTGCACCTCGACCGCGACGACGTTGAACCAGCGGCCGTCGTCCTTGCCGATGCGCGCCTCGTCCCGGGTCCAGCCCGGCACGTCGTCCAGCGGGATCCGCTCGGCCTGCACGTCGTAGCGCGAACGCTCCGAGGTGAACCACGAAAGGAGGTCGACGTCCGTGAGCAGCGCGCCCGCCCGGGGGTCGCGCGAGCGGGCCAGGGACTGGCTGAAAGCGTCCCCCCGCACGGCGCCCGCGCGGTGGGCGGGCAGGCAGGCGAGGACGGTGCGCGAGTCCATGTTCACCAGGTTGTCCTGGTGCAGGAGTTCGGAGATCTGACCCAGCGTCAGCCAGCAGAAGTCCTCGTCGAGCGGGACGTCGCCGTCCACCTCGACGATCATGTTGCGGTTGCTCTTGTGGTAGAACCACGAGCCGTGCTCGGACTGGAGCACGTCGGCGAGGATGCGGCCCCGCCCGCTGCCCGTGAAGTACTCGATGTACTTCACGTCCGTGCCCTGGTGGACCTTGGTGTAGTTGCTGCGGGTGGCCTGCACGGTCGGGGAGAGCTGGAGCAGATTGCGGTTGCCCGGCTCCATCTTGGCCTGCATCAGGAAGTGCAGGACGCCGTCGAACTCCTTCACCAGGATGCCGAGGATGCCGACCTCGGGCTGCTTGATGATCGGCTGGTACCACTCCTTGTGGGGGCCGTCGTCGGTCGTGACGTGCAGCCCTTCCACGCTGAAGAAACGGCCGCTGGAGTGCACCAGGTTCCCGGTGTCCGGCTCGAAGGACCAGCCGCGCAGCTTGGAGAACGGGATGCGCTCGATGTGGAAGCGGCCCGCCTTCCTGCGCTCGGCGAACCAGTGGTGGAACTCCCCGGTGGTCAGGAGTCCGCCGGTGGTGGCCGCGGACGCCGCGATCCGGTCGGCGACCGACACCGGCTCACGGGGCTGGACCACCGGCTGAAGCTCAGTCAGCTCCGCAAGTGTCGACGACATGTACGCTCTCTCCTCGTCAAGGGTGCTGGGGTGGAGGGGTGTCGGGGGCCGTCACCAGCCGGCGACGAAGTCCCGGATCGAGGACGTCATGAAGTCGGTGTGCTCGTCGGTGAGCCCCGGATAGACGCCGATCCAGAAGGTCTGCTCGGTGATGATGTCGGAGTTGGTGAGGTCGCCCACGATCCGGTGCGGGGCGTCCACATAGGCGGGCTGGCGGGTCAGGTTGCCGGCGAACAGGTTGCGGGTGCCGATCTTCCGCTCTTCGAGGAAGTTCACCAACTCCTTGCGCTTGAACGGCGCGTCGGGGTCGACGGTGATGACGAAACCGAACCAGCTGGGCTCACTGCCGAGCGTCGCCTCGGGCAGGATCAGGTGCGGTACACCCTCCAGGCCCTCGCGCAGGCGCTGCCAGTTGCGGCGGCGGGCGGCGGTGAAGTCGTCCACCTTGTCGAGCTGGGTCAGACCGAGCGCGGCCTGCAGGTCGGTGGCCTTCAGGTTGTAGCCGATGTGCGAGTAGATGTACTTGTGGTCGTACCCGGCCGGCAGGGTGCCCAGCTGGTATTGGAAGCGCTTGAAGCAGCGGTCGCTCTCGCCCGGCTCGCACCAGCAGTCCCGGCCCCAGTCGCGCAGCGACTCCACGATGCGGGCAAGAGCCAGGTTCGAGGTCAGCACACAGCCGCCCTCGCCCATCGTCAGGTGGTGCGCCGGGTAGAAGCTGACCGTCGTCAAGTCGCCGAAGGTGCCGGTGAGTTGACCGTTGTAGAGGGAGCCCACCGCGTCGCAGTTGTCCTCGATGAGGAAGAGGTCGTTCTCCTCGGCGATCTGCGCGACCTCGGCGACCTCGAACGGGTTGCCAAGGGCGTGCGCGACCATGATGGCCCGCGTCTTGGGACCGACGGCGGCCTTGATGCGCTCGGCGGTCGTGTTGTACGTCTTCAGCTCGACGTCCACGAAGACCGGGATGAGACCGTTCTGCAGGATCGGGTTGACGGTGGTCGGGAAGCCCGCGGCCACCGTGATGACCTCGTCGCCCGGCTTGAGCGCGCGGTCCTCCAGGTGCGGCGAGGTGAGCGCCGACATGGCGAGCAGGTTGGCCGAGGAGCCGGAGTTCACCAGGTGGGCCTTGCGTCGCTTCATGTAACGGGCGAACCGGGACTCGAACTTGCGCGAGCTGGTGCCGGCGGCTATCCGCATGTCGAGCGCCGCCTCCACCAGCGCCACTCTGTCCGCCGGCTCCAGGACCGCACCGGACGGCCAGATCTCGCTGACTCCCGGCACGAACTCGCGGGACGGCTCCTTCTCCAGGTGGTACTCCCGCACCTGATCGAGAATCCGTGCCTTGGTGTCACTCATTTTGGCTGCCTCCATGGTCGTCAGTTCGGCACGAAGCCCTCAGCGGTGATCCGACAGGGCCATCGTCGAGGGGGCGACTTGAAGGGCACTGGACAACGACTCGCGATGGGCGGCGGCCCCGGAGCTCGGGGCACCCGGCGGCGGCTCGGAGCCGACGGCGGCGCGGGCGTGGGCCAGCAGATCGCGCAGCGAATCGTCCAGGCCGCGCCGCGGTGACCAGCCCAGAAGCCGCTTCGCGCGCCCGATGTCCATGCGCTGCCACTCGGCCTCGGGCGGCCGTCCGCCCGCGCTCGGCGCCTCGACGATCTCGGCGGCCTCACCGGCGAGCTCCGTCAGCCTCGCCACCAGGCTGCGCACCGAAGTAGCTTGCCCGCCACCGATGTTGAGGACCTGCCCGGTCGCCTCGGAGCAGGCTGCGGCAAGGGCCGCATCCGCCACATCCCGTACGTCCACGAAGTCGCGGTGGGCGAGCAGCGGGGCGAGGCGCAGCGGTTCGGGGGCGGACGTCGCGAGATGGTGCGCCACCATGCCGAGAAGGCTCGCCCGGTGGGTGCCGGGACCCGACACGTTCGACACGCGAAGCACCAGGCCCTCCGCCTCGCCCGACGCCGTCGCCTCAAGCAGCGCGCGGGCACCCGCCAGCTTGGAGCGGCCGTACGGGGTGACCGGCACGGTCGGGGTGTCCTCCGTGATCCCCGTACGCGGCACCGGCCCGTACTCGTGCACCGAGCCCAGCTGGATCAGCCGGGGCCGGCCTTCGAGCCGGGCGGTCGCGGCCACCAGGTGCTCCACCAGCGCGGCGTTGGCCCGGGTCATGTCGTCCTCGGTGGCCTGCCACACCGCGCCGGCCGCGTTCACCACCGCCCCCGCGCCACGCTCGGCGAGCAGCCCGGCGATACGTCCCGGCGCCGCGCCCACCACGTCAAGTGGAAGGATTTCATAGGGAGTTGACGCGTTCCGTACGTCGCGGGCGATGCCCGTCACCGTCCAGCCCGCCGCACCGAACACCTCGCAGATGTGCCGGCCCACGAACCCCGTGGCGCCGAGCACCACCACCGATCCGGCTTCGCCGCCACCCCTGCCGCCTGCTCTTCGGTCGCTCACCGACACCGTGCTACCTCCTGTAAGCGCTCCTGTATGCGCGGTTTGAGCGGCACTGTGGCGCGTCGCGCTCGGGGACCGCTGGACAGGTGGTCATGCGGCGCTACCGGAACTTGAGTCGGGGCGCCTACCGTCCGGGACCATGAGGATCGAAGAGACCGCCGTACCGGACGCGTACCGCATCATGCCGCAGCTGCTGACGGACCCCCGCGGCAGTTTCCACGAGTCGTACAGATACGACCTGCTCGCCGCCGAGACCGGGCACGAGTTCGTGCCGCGCCAGGTCAACTACTCGGCGTCCTCCCGCAATACGGTGCGCGGGCTGCACGGCGTGGCCATCCCGCCGGGCCAGGCGAAACTGGTGAGCTGCGTGCGCGGGGCGCTGCTCGACGTGGTCGTGGACGTACGCGTGGGGTCCCCCACCTTCGGCGAGCACGTGACCACGGTGCTCGACGCGCGGGACGGGCGGGGCATGTTCGTGGCGGAGGGGCTCGCGCACGGGTTCGTGGCGCTGACCGACGACACGTGCATCAGCTATCTCTGCTCCACGGAGTACGTGCCGGGTACGCAGCTCGACCTGCGGGCGTTCGACCCGGAGCTGGGGCTTCCGTGGGCCCGGTGGCTCACGGGGGACCCCGTACTGTCCGAGAAGGACGCGGGGGCTCCTACCGTCGCGGAGGCCTTGGAGCTCGGGTTGCTTCCTACGTATGCGCAGTGTGTCTCCCTGTACGGGAGGAGTTCCGAGCGCTCGCGGCACGCTGCCTAGGCGCTCCGCTGGTATCGCGTTCGGCTGCGGGCAGTCCCTGGCTGGGCGCGCAGTTCCCCGCGCCCCTGTAGGCGGACCGGAACCTCGCCGTCGCGCCCGTCGTGGCGGAGCCGCGCAATGGCACAGCCCCGCGCCCCTTCGGGCGCTCCCCGCACACCACATTGGGCCCGCCCCCCGGATGCTGCTTCCGGTGGCGGGCCCAATCAGCTTGGTCAGCTGGCCAGTTGATGGGATTCGACGGGGTGGATTCCCAAAGAGGTCAGTGCGGTCGACGGGGACTCCTTTGCTGTGCCTCTCGCGGCCAGATAGCCGTCGGGGCGGATCAGGAGCCAGGTGCCCTCCGGGGCGCCCAAGGCCGTGGACAGATGGCCGGCCGGGTCGGACAGGGTGTCCGGGCCGGGGGTGTTCACCGTGCGGATGCGTACCGACGGGCCGTAGCGGTCCTCGGGGGCCTCGCCGAAGGTGAGCAACAGCCATTGCGGGTGCTGGAGTTCGGCGATCACCTCTTGCCAGCCCGGGCTGGTGGCGAGGTCGGGTGTCGTGACGCGGGCGACCCTTTCGCCGGGGCGGACGCCTTCCGAAGGCGCCGACGGGTGGGCCAGGGGGCCCGCCGCGTAGCCGAGGCCCAGGGCCGACATGCCGCCCATGATCTTGCGCTGGATGCGGCCCTTGACGGGCGGCAGCGAGCGCAGCACCGTGAACGCGGCGCGCAGCGCGGCCGCCGCCTTGCGGCTCTTGAGCTGCACCAGCATCGTCGCCATCTTGGTGGTGCGCAGCAACTCCGCGCCCACCGGGACGCGTTCGTCGCTGTAGCTGTCCAGGAGCGATTCCGGGGCCTCGCCGCGCAGGACCGTGGCGAGCTTCCAGGACAGGTTGACCGCGTCCTGGACACCGGTGTTCATGCCCTGCCCGGAGGCCGGGCTGTGGACGTGCGCCGCGTCACCGGCGAGCAGTACCCGGCCGTTGCGCATCTGGCCGATCATGCGCTGCTGGATGGTGAACACCGAGACCCAGGACGGCGATTCGACCACCGCGGGCTTGCCCGTGCCGGTGCTGATCTTCGCCGAGAAGCGCCGGGCCACCATCGCGTCGTCGCCGCCGTAGGACGTCTCCGCGGTGTCGAGCAGGCGCCACTTGCCGGGCTCGGGGAACGGCACCATCATCACGGTGCCGGTGGGCGTGCGCATCCAGTGGATGCTGTCCTTGGGCAGGTCGCAGTGGACGGTCGCGTCCGCGATGAGCCAGGTCTCGCTCGACTCGCCTTCGAGTTTGAGGCCGAGCTGCTTGCGGATGGTGCTGTGGCCGCCGTCCGTGCCGACCAGCCAGTCGGCTGCGACGGTTTCCGTGCGGCCGTCGGTGTGGACGAGGTGGGCCCGTACGCCCTCGGCGCCCAGGTCCTCGAACTCCGTGAGGCGTACGCCCCACTCGACCTCGACGCCCCGGCGGGCGGTCGCGGTGCGCAGCACCTCCTCGGTGATGACCTGGTCGACCATCAGCGTGAACGGGAAGCGGGTGGGAAGCCGGCTGTAGTCCGTGTCGAAGCGGATCAGGCGGCGGCCGTTCTGGTGCAGCGTGAAGTGCTCCACCCGCTGGCCGCGCGGAAGCAGCTCGTCCAGGATGCCCATCTGGTCGTACGTCTCAAGGGTGCGGGCGTGGGTGGCGAGCGCCCGGCTGGTGGTGGCCGGGCCGGCCGCCGCGTCCACGAGCCGGACCCGCACGCCGTGCCGGGCCAGCTCGTGGGCGGCGCTCAGCCCGACCGGCCCGGCGCCCACGACAAGCACCTGGGGTGCGGGCGCCGTATCGTTGAGCAGCGTCACTTCTGGCCCTCCTGCGGCGCGTGCTTGACCGCCTTCCACCAGCCCGGGTTGTCGCGGTACCAGGCGGCGGTCTCGGCGAGGCCGTCCTCGAAGGAGATGCGCGGCGTGTAGCCGAGCTCCTCGGCGATCTTCGCCTCGCTGAGCGAGTAGCGCAGGTCGTGGCCCTTGCGGTCGGCGACCCGGACCACCTTCGACCAGTCGTTGCCGGTCAACTCCAGGAGGCGCTCGGTGATCTGACGGTTCGTCTGCTCGTTGCCGCCGCCCACGTTGTAGATCTCGCCGGCCCGGCCCCTGGTGAGGACGAGCTGGATCGCGCGGCAGTGGTCGTCGACGTGCAGCCACTCGCGGATGTTGGCGCCCTCGCCGTACAGCGGGACCGTCTCGCCTTCGAGCAGGTTGGTGACGAAGCGCGGGATCAGCTTCTCGGGGTGCTGGTAGGGCCCGTAGTTGTTGGAGCAGCGGGTGATCGACACGTTCAGGCCGTGGGTGCGCCAGTAGGCGCGGGTGATGAGGTCCGAGCCCGCCTTGGAGGCGGCGTACGGGGAGTTGGGCAGGAGCGGCCACTCCTCGGTCCAGGAGCCCTCGTCGATGGAGCCGTACACCTCGTCGGTGGAGACGTGCACGACACGCTGGACGCCGGCGCGCAGCGCGGCCTCCATGACGTTCTGGGTGCCGCCGACGTTGGTCGCGATGAACTCGGCGGCCGACTCCAGGGAGCGGTCCACGTGGGACTCGGCCGCGAAGTGGACGACCGCGTCATGTCCGGGGAACAGCTCCAGGAGCAGCGGCAGGTCGCAGATGTCGCCCTCGACGAAGGTCAGGCGGGGGTGCTCGGCGGGCAGGTTCTCGCGGTTGCCCGCGTAGGTGAGCTTGTCGAGGACGGTGACCTCGGCGTTCTCGTACCCTTCGTAGCCGCCCTCCAGGAGCGTGCGCACGTAGTGCGAGCCGATGAAGCCCGCGCCGCCGGTGACCAGGATCTTGTTCATGCCGCTCTTCTCCGCGCTCTCCGTGTCCGTGTTCGTCATGCCGCGACCTCCACGCGGGTGTGGTCGCCGACCACCAGGCGGTGGTGGCGGCTTGCCAGGTCGATGCCCGTGACCGCGGCGGACCTGCCGAGCAGGGAGCCGTGCAGGCCCCGCACCGCGGAGATCGTCGCGCCGTCCAGGGCGATCGAGTAGTCGAGATGGGTGCCGGACAGGACGCAGTCCCGGCCGATGGACGTGTGCGGTCCGACGTGGCTGTCCTCCAGGACCGTGCCCGCGCCGATCACGACGGGGCCCTCCACGAAGGAGCGGGTGATCTTCGCGCCGGGCTCGACGACCACGGCACCGATCAGCACGCTCTGGTCGTCGACCTCGCCCTCCACACGGCGCTCGATGCCGTCGAGGAGCATCTGGTTGCACTCCAGGACGTCCTCGACGCGGCCGGTGTCCTTCCAGTACCCGCGGTACTCCTGGGCCCGGACGGTCTGGCCGTTGGTCACCAGCCACTGGATGGCGTCGGTGATCTCCAGCTCGCCGCGCGCGCTCGGCACGATCGAGTCGACGGCCTCGTGGATGGCCGGGGTGAAGAAGTACACGCCGATGAGCGCCAGGTTGGAGCGCGGCACCGGGGGCTTCTCGACGAGCCGCTCCACGACGCCGGTCGCGTCCACTTCGGCCACACCGAACGCGCGCGGGTCCTCGACCTGGGCGACGAGCACCTGGGCGGCCGGGCGCAGCGCGTGGAACTCGGCGGCGGCCTCGGTGATGCCCTCGGGGAGCATGTTGTCGCCGAGGTACATCACGAAGTCGTCGTCGCCGAGGAAGTCCTGGGCGAGCTGCACGCACTGGGCGAGGCCCTTGGGGCTCTCCTGCGGGATGTACGTGATCTCGACGCCGAGCCGGGACCCGTCGCCGAGCGCCTCGGCTATCTCCTCGACGTGGTTGCCGACGATGATCCCGATCTCGGTGACACCGAGGTCGCGGATGTTGTCGAGCACCCGCTCAAGGACGGGCTTGTTGGCGATCGGGATGAGCTGCTTGGGCATGGAGTAGCTGAACGGGCGCAGTCGGCTTCCCGTACCGCCGCTCAGAACCAGAGCCTTCATGGAGTCCTCTTCTGTCGTGGTTGCGTCGTGGTCGACACATCAACAGGCACATGAATGGGGTGAGTTGCACAGCGATTCTTGGCACAGCGATTCGTTGTACGGCGATGGGCCGTACGGCGATTCGGTCAGGCGGCGGGCACCAGCCGGACGGTCGGGGTGGCGGCCTCGGTGAGGCTCTCCACCAGGTCGGCGAACTTGTCGGTGGCCTCGTGCAGCAGGGTCTCGGTGTCGGGCTCAAGGCCCGCGAAGCCGCCCGGGCCCTTGCGGATGCCGCCGGCGTGCACGAAGAAGCTCTCCGAGACCGCTCGCGGCTTCATCGACATCAGCACGGGGCGCAGCCCGTAATCGAGGGCGAGCACATGGGCGAGCGAGCCGCCGGTGGCCAGCGGCAGCACGACCTTGCCTTCGAGGGCGAACTGCGGCAGTACGTCCAGGAAGGACTTGAGCAGTCCCGAGTAGCCCGCCTTGTACACCGGGGTGGCCAGGACGACGGCGTCGGCCCTCGCGAACTGCTCGGCCGCGTCGGCGAGTTGGGGATGGTTCACCTCGGCCCGCAGGAGTTCGGCCGCGGGCAGGGTGCGCACGGCGAGCGGCTCCACCCGGTGCCCGCGGCGGGCCAGCCGGTCCGCCGCGAGGGTGAGTACCTGGTGGGTGCTGGAGACCGGCGACGGACTGCCGGAGACGGCGAGGATCGTCGGCATGGACAACCTCCTGATAACGGATCCTGGTCAAGGATGAGGAGAGGCTCTTGCGTGGGTCGGGGGCGGGCGCGCCGCCCGGGGATCGGGTGGCCGGGGTTCAGGCAGCCAGGACCGGCTCGGCGGGGGCGGCGGCCTCGCGGCGGACCGCGGCGACGCGCTCCAGGGAGGCGAGCACGAGTCCCGGGTCGGCGACGAAGTCCACCAGGCAGGCGATCTCGTCGACGCCGGCCGCGCGCACCCGGCGGGCGGTCCCGGCGCACTCCTCGACCGAGCCGATCAGCGAGTTCCCGGACAGATAGCGGTTGACGCCGAGCTCGGCGAGCTTGCGCTGGGCCTTCACGGCGGACAGCACCTCGCGGCCCTGCTTGTTGCCGCTCATCCGGCCGCCGGCCTCGACCGCGAGGGCCTCCAGGTCGATGGCGGAGAGCAGGTAGTCGCGCAGGGCCCCACCGCCCACCCGGCGGGCCTCGTCCGCGTCGTCGGCGACATAGGTGTGCATCATGACGGTGACCTTGCCCGGGCCCTCCCAGCCCGCCTCCGCGCGAGCCGTCCGGTACAGGGCGATCTTGTCGGAGAGCGACTCGACGTCCTGGTTCTCCAGGTGGGTCAGGATGTTGCAGCCGAGCCGCCCCGCCTCGCGGAACGTGCCCTCGCTGCGCGACGCCGTCACCCACACCGACAGGTCGTCCTGCACCGGGCGCGGGAAGACGGGCAGCGTGGTCTCGGCGCCCAGCGGGTTGGGGCCGGTCCAGTGACCGGTGCGCCAGGCGGTCCTGATGTCCGTGACATCCTTGATCATCTGCTCGCGCCGGGTCTCGTACTTCTCCGGCGCGATCACGAAATCGTTGACGTTCCAGCCGGAACCCACCGAGATCGCGACCCGGCCGCCCGAGATGCCGTCCACCATCGCGAAGTCCTCGACGATGCGGGCGGCCGGGTGCAGCGGCGTCACGACGCTGCCGGCCCGGATCTGGATCCGGCTGGTCACCGCGGCGATGGCCGCCGAGGTCACCGCCGGGTTGGGGAAGGCACCGCCGAACCGGTGGAAGTGCCGCTCGGGCGTCGATACGAAACCGAAGCCCAGCTCGTCGGCGCGGCGGGCCGCGTCCAGCATCAGACGGTAGGTCTCCTCAGCCCGGTCGCCGACCGCGGCGAAGAAGAAGACACCGAAGTCCAGCGGCCGCTCACCTGCCGAGCCGTCCGCACCCTGGCTGCCGGTCTGCCGGGAATCCGCGTTCATTTAGCGCTGCCTCCTTCCCCGTCGGACGTCGTCGCGGCGGGGTCGTCACCATGGGGGCTTGCTGCCCGGCGACACCATGGGGCGGCCTCCTCGCACCGGACTTGAGTCCCGGGCAGGCCCCGATCGCTCCAGCGCGGCTCAAGTGCAGTGCGAGCTAGGCCAGTTGTGATGGATTCGAGCAAGATCCGAGGGAGGCTAGATGAACCCCCCTAGGGGCGCGGGGAACTGCGCGACCAGCCACGAAGGAGCCGCACCCAAAGAACGACCCGCAGGGTGCAGGGCGCCGGCCCGCAGGGCCAGGGTCCACCGCCGCTCGACCCGGGGGCGAGGCACCCCCCTCACGCTCGGGTGACCAACAAACGTTCCGATGACCACGAGGTTGCTGGATGACGACTCAGACGCTGGTTGCCGCGGACACCGGCACCGATACCGTCCACGGACTGCTCGCGGCGGCCGTGGCCGCCCGGCCCGACGCCCCCGCGGTGCGCGACGCCTCGGGTGTGTGGACCTATGCGGAACTGGACGCCTGGTCACGGGCGTACGCCGACTGGCTCACCGCCCAGGGTGTGGGACACGTGGACCGGATCCTGGTCCGCGTCGGCAACACCCGCGAATTCACCGCCCTGATGTTCGGCGCGCTGCGCCGCGGCATCGCCTTCGTCCCGGTCAACCCGGCGATGAAGCGCTTCCACCTGAACACCGTGGTGCCGGACTGCGACCCGGTCCTGGTCATCGGCCAGGACGCCCAGGACACCGCGATCCTGCGGGAGTTGACGGAGCGTCCGGTCTTCGAACTCGACGAGGTGCGGCGCGGTGCCGAGGCGCTGTACGACGCCGTGCCCGCCGCTGTCGACGAGTCGCCGGTCGCCCCGGACGACCTGGGCCTGCTCATCTACACCTCCGGCTCCACCTCGGCGCCCAAGGCCGTGGTGAGCACGCACGCCCCGATCGTCTTCGCCGCCCGCGCCATCCAGGCCCGGCTGAACTACCGCGAGGACGACGTCGTCCTGGTCGCGGTGCCGGTCTCCTTCGACTACGGGCTCTACCAGATCCTGCTTTCCGTGATCGCGGGCGCCCAGGTGGTGCTCACCTCGCCGGACCGCCACGTACGGCTGCTCGGCACCCTGCACGAGCACGGGGTCACCGTCGTTCCGCTGGTGCCCTCGCTCGGCGAGATGCTGCTCACGCTGTCCAGGCGGGACCGCCGCGAGGCGCCCCCGGTACGGCTGTTCACCAACACCGGGGCCGCGCTCACCGGGCCCGTCATCGCGCAGCTGCGTGCCGCGTTCCCGGGGGCCCAGGTGTCGCCGATGTTCGGCACCACCGAGTGCAAGCGCATCACCGTCCTCGAACCGGACGGCGACCTCGAACGCCCCGGCTCGGTCGGCCGCGCCCTGGACGGCACCGAGGTGCTGATCCTGGACGACGACGGCCGGCTCCTGCCGCCCGGCACGGTCGGCGAGATCTGCGTACGCGGACCGCACATCATGACCGGCTACTGGCAGGCCCCGGAGCAGACCGCGCTGCGGTTCCGCCCCGACCCGGTGACCGGCGAGGTCACCCTGCACACCGGCGACTACGGCCACCTCGACGAGGACGGCCACCTCTACTTCGAGGGCCGCCGCGACGACCTCTTCAAGCGCAAGGGCGTCCGCATGGGCACCCTGGAGATCGAGACGGCCGCCCTGGACATCGAGGGCGTCACGGCCGCCGCCGCCCTGGCCCCGGCCGAGGGCCACGACCTCACGCTGTACGCCGTCACCGAGCTGACGGCCGACGAGGTGCTCGCCGAGCTGACGGAGCGCCTGGAGGCCGCCAAGGTCCCGGCCGCCTGCCACCTGCTCGACGAGCTCCCGCTCACCCCGAACGGCAAGACCGACAAGCAGCGGCTGCGCCGCGAACAGAAGTGACCGACTCCCCGAGTCCCCATCCCCGTAATCCCGTAAGGAGATTGAGCCATGACCACCACTGACGTCTCGTGGGACGCCGGCTTCGAGCAGCTGCTGACCTCGGTCCTGCCGCGTGTCACGGGCCCGCTGGACCCCGCGCTCGACCTCAAGGCCGTCGGCCTCGACTCGATGGCCACCATCGAGCTCCTGGTCCGCCTGGAGAACCAGTACGACGTGGAGATCCCCGAGGACAAGCTCACGGCCGCGACCTTCGCGACCCCGGGCGCGCTGTGGGCGGTCCTCAGCGCCCAGCGCACCGCCGCGCACGCCTGACCGGCACCACGAGTTTCCGCCGCACCATCCAACCCCCCACCCGCAACCGTCCTTTGGAGGACACCATGAGCCACCTCATCATCGGCCTCGCCGTCACCGTCGTCGTCTGCCTCGTCGTCAAGTTCGGCGGCGACGCCCTCAAGAAGCGCCGCGGCTGAGCCGTACGGACGCCGGGACCCGAAGGGGCCCTCCGACCACTCCGGTCGGCGGGCCCTTTCCGCATGCGCGGGGCTGGTGGGGGCGCTCGTCCTCAATCGCCGGACGGGCTGAAGATGCCGATGCGGGCCCGCACTGGCCCGGCGCACGCCGAGGGGCCCTTACCCGGAGTGCTCCGGGCAAGGGCCCCTCTACGCCAGGAAGTTGAGGTCAGGCGGCGGCCAGGCGCTCCAGGTCCTCCACCACCCGGGCCGGGCTCGGCATGTCGGTCATGTCGGCGCGCAGCTCCTGGGCGCACTTGAGGTAACGGGGGTCGTCAAGGACGTCCCGGATCGCCTCGCGGATCTGGCCGGGGTCGTTCTGCGGGGCCGCCTCGCCGAGTACCCGGGCGGCGTCGGCCGCGGCGAGCAGCTCGGCCGAGGCGAACTGGTCGACGATCTGGGGGAGTACGACCTGGGGGAGGCCGAACGAGCAGGAGGTGAGCGTGGTGTTCGCGCCGCCGTGGTGGATCACGGCGGCGCAGTCGCGCAGGAAGAGGTTGAGCGGGACCGGCTCGACGACCTTCACGTTGTCCGGCACCGCGCCGAAGCCCTCGTGGAAGGCGGCGTCCGCCGTCACCACCGCCTCGACGTTCTCCAGGCCCTCGAACGCCGCGATGATCGAGCGGTACAGGCCGGTGCCGTTGAGCACCAGCGTCTGGCGGCCCAGGCACACCACGACGCGGCGCACCCCGTCGGCGGCAGGCCGGTGCAGCCAGTCCGGCACGGTGCCGGTCCCGTTGAACGGCACGTAGCCGATCGGCGCGCCCGGCGCCGCGCTCGGGTGGCGCAGCGCGGGCGGGCACGGGTCGAGCAGCAGGGTCGGGTCGGGCAGGCCGTCCAGGCCGAGCCGCTCGGCGGTCCCGTACAGGAAGTTGCGGGCCGAGGCGCGCGAGGGGCCGCTCAGCGGGTCCACGCCCCAGCGGTGCTGCACGCTCGGGATGCCGAGCGCGCCCGCGACGAGCTGGCCGGCCAGCTCCATCTGCTCCGAGACGATCAGGTCGGGCCCCCACTCCCGGGCGAACTCCAGGTAGGAGCTCAGCAGATAGCGGGCGTGGGTCTCCCACAGCTTGGTCGTGCCCGCCATCTTCTCCGGCGGGGTCGGGCCCATCAGCTCCAACGGGCGTACGCCGTCCGGGAGATGGCGCTGCAGGACGTCGAGGCCGTGGAAGCGGTCGCCGATGTCGACGGCCGAGATCCCGGCGGCGCGGGCCGCGTCGGTGACGTCAGGCTGCGCGGCGACGATCACCTCGTGGCCCGCTCCCATCAGTGCCCAGGCCAGCGGCACCATGGGGGTGAAGTGGGTGGGGAAGGGGGTGCTCAGCATCAGTACGCGCATCTTCGTCGTCCTCCTCGGACAGTCGGGCGGCCTCTTCGGCGGGTTCTTGGGTGGCGGTGTCGGAGGGTGCCTCCGCGGACGTGTCCGCCACCGTGTTCACGTCGACGTCCGTCATGAGCAGCGCGGTCACGAGCGCGAGCAGCAGCAGCCCGGCCGCGGTCAGGAGCAGGGTGCCGGTGGCGTGCGCGAAGGCGTCCGTCACCAGGTGGCGGCGGGCCGGGTCGAGCCCGGCGAGCTGGGCGGCCGCGGCGTCGGGGTCCTTGATGCCCGAGGCTCCGGCGGCCGAGGCGAAGCGGTCGCTCAGGACCGCGCCGAGCACGGTGCCGCCGATGGTGGTGCCCATCATGGTGGCGAACCGCGAGGTGGTGGTGACCACGCCCAACTGGTCGGCGGGGGCGGCCGACTGGGTCATGAAGAGCGCGATCTGGGTCACGCCGCCCAGGCCCACGCCGAGCAGCAGGAGCAGGACGTCGAACTCCCAGACCGGGCCGTCGGCCACGGTGAGGCCGAGGCCGGCGACCGAGACGGTCGCCGTCGCCGTGGTGGCGACCAGGACGGCCTTGCACTTGCCGGTCCGGGCGATGATCTTGCCCCATCCGATGAACACCAGGGTCACGCCGACCGCGAGCGGGATCAGGTGCAGCCCGACCGCGTCCAGGCTCACGCCCCGCACGATGTTCAGGTAGTTGATGAGGAACACCGGCAGCGAGAGCAGTGCGAAGCCGCCCGCGAACTGGAGGATCGCGGCGGGCCGGAACACCTTGTCCTTGAACAGGGCGAGCGGCATCAAAGGGTCGGTCGCCTTCAGCTGGCGGGCCACGAAGGCACCGGCCATCAGGAAGCCGCCGTAGAAGTAGGGCAGCACCGGGCCCGAGAAAGAGTTCTGGTCGCCGTACTCCTTCACACCGAGCAGCAGCGCGCAGGTGGCCGCCGCGATCAGGACCGAGCCGAGGATGTCGACCTTCTGCCGCGTGCCCTTCACGGGCAGCCGCAGCGCCCAGGCCACCCCGGCGAGGGCGAGTCCGGCGAGCGGCACGTTGAGCAGGAAGATCCAGCGCCACGACAGGTTCTCGCTGAGCGGGCCGCCGATCATGGGCCCGGCGATCAGGCCGGCGGCGATGAGGGCGCCGCCCGCATTCGAGCGACCGGCCCGGGACTTGGGCGGGTACAGGGTGGCGATCACGATCAGCGTCATGCTCATCAGGCCGCCGCCGCCGAGCCCCTGGACCGCGCGGAAGACGATCAGCTGGGTGAGCGACTGCGCGGTGGCGCACAGGGCCGAGCCGGCCAGGAACGCCGCCAGCGCGCCGAGGTAGACCCGGCGCGGCCCGTAGCTGTCGCTGAGCCTGCCGTACAGCGGCTGCGCGGCCGTGGCGGCAAGCAGGTACGCGGTGATCAGCCAGGGGAAGCGGTCGATGCCGTGGGCCGGGTCGAGGTCGCGCACGATGGGCAGGACGGCCGAGGAGATGATCGAGCCGTCGAGCAGGGCCAGCACCATGGTGGCCATCGCGCAGACGATGAACACCAGGACCTGGATGTCGGTCATCCCGTGCGGATTGGGCTTCTTCTCTTCCTTCGCGGCTTCGGCCACGGTTGTCTGTGCACTCACGCGGACACCCCCTGACGCAGCGTCAACTGTTCTAGATGAAGGGCGACTTCACTCGCCGCCGGCATGGCTTCGATCTGTTTCCGCACCAGCGCGGCGCCCGCGCGGTACTCCGGCTCCACCAGGAGCGCCCGGACGGCCGAGATGAGACGGGCCGGGTCGTTCTGCCGCTCCGCCGTGTCCAGCGTGATTCCGGCGCCCGCCGTGGCGACCTTGTCGCCCGCGAGGAACGTCTCGTCGAGCTGGGGGAGTACGAGCTGGGGTATGCCGAGCGCGGCCGCGGCGAGCGTGGAGCCGGGCCCGCCGTGGTGGACCACGAGGTCGGCGCCGGGGAAGAGCAGGCCGGGGGCGGTCTCGTCGGAGTACGCCATGCCTTCGGGCAGGGTGCCGATCGCGGCCCGGTGTTCGGGTGCCGCGGAGACGACCGCCTCCACACCGCCCGCCGAGGCCAGCGCGTCGACGATCCGGCGCACCAGCGGGGCGCCGTCGAGGTCGAGGGTGTAGCCGCCGAGCGCCACCGCGACCCGGCGTCCGGGCGGGGCCGCGTACCTCCAGGGCGTGCCGTCGCCGGTGTGCGGCACGGGGCGGATCGGCCGGGCGGCCGGGGCTTCGGTGCTCGCGAGCGCGGGCGGCGCCGGGTCCAGGATCAGGTCCGGCTCCGGGACGGAGTCGAGGCCGAGCCGCTCGCACAGCGGGCCGAGCCACATCCGGGTCTGGCCGAGCATGAACGCGGTGGTGGGGGCCACCCCCCAGCGGTGCCAGACGCTCGGGACGCCGAGCACCTTGGCGACGACCGGGCCCGCGAACTCCATGTGGTCGCAGATCACCAGGTCGGCCCGCCACTCGCGGGCGAGCTCCAGGTAGTCGTACAGGAAGTACGGGGCGTGGTTGCGCCACATCTGGGCGGCGCCGTCGATCTGCTGGGCCGGCGGGCGGCCCACCACCTCGATGGGGCGCAGGCCCTCGGGCCGCCTGCCCCGGCGCAGGTCCTTGTAGTGGAAGGCCTCGCCGAACGTGGCGGTGGCCAGGCCCGCGGCCTCGGCGGGCCCGGTGATGTCGGGCTGCCCCGTGACGAGCACCTCGTGGCCCGCCTCCGTGAGCGCCCGGATCAGCGGCAGCATGGGCAGGAAGTGCGTGTCGACGGGGGTGCTGATGATCAGTGCGCGCATCGGAGGTTCTCCAGGTCACGGACGACGGCGGCGGGGCTGGGCATGTCGGCCATGGTCTCGGCGAGGACGGTCGAGCCCTTGGCGATCCGCTCCGAGGCCAGCAGGGTGCGCACGGCCTCGGCCACCTGGGCCGGGTCGTTCTGCGCCTCGGCCGTGCGCAGGGTCATGCCCGCGTCGGCGGCGGCCAGCAGATCGCCGCCCTCGAACTGGTCGACCAGCTGCGGCATGATCAGCTGCGGGACGCCGAAACTGGCCACGGCGAGCAGGGTGTTGGCGCCGCCGTGGGTGACGACCGCGTCCGTCGTGTCGAGGAAGCCGTTGAGCGGCGTCGGCGGGACGATGGTGACGTTGGACGGGATGGTGCCGAGCTCGTCGACGAACTCCTCCTGCACCGTCATCACCGCGTCGGTCTCCGGCAGGTCGCCGAAGGCCTGGACGATGCCGCGGAACATCGGGAGCCCGCCGAGCGAGATGGTCTGGCGGCCCATGGTCACGCAGACCCGGGGCTTGTCGCCCCGCCGGCGCAGCCAACTCGGCACATGGCCCGTGCCGTTGAACGGGATGTGCCGGATCGGCGCGCCGGCCGGTGCGCCCTCCACCAGGAGCTGCGGCGGTGCCGGGTCGAGCAGCAGGTCGGGCTTCGGGAGGCCGCCCTCGATGCCGAGGCGCTCGCAGGTGCCCTGGAGCAGGTCCTCGGCGGTGGCCCGCATCAGGTGGCTCATCGGGTCGACACCCCAGCGGTGCGTGACCACCGGGATCTTGTGTACGCCGCCGATCAGACAGGCGACCCAGTCGAAGATCTCCGAGATCACCAGGTCCGGCTTGAACGCCTCGGCGACCTCCAGGTACTTGGGCGCCATGTAGCGGGTGTGCAGCACCCACACCCGGGAGCCGATCATGGTCATCTTCGGGGTGAGCGGCCCGACGATCTCGATGGGCCGCTTGTTCGGCGGCAGCGGCGGGCTGAGCAGGTCCTTGCCGTAGAACTGCCGCCCCACGGTGACCGTGTTGAGGCCCGCCGAACGGGCCATCGGGATGATGTCGGGCTGCCCGGCGACCAGGACCTCGTGCCCGGCGCCGCGCAGCGCCCAGGCCAGCGGCACCATGCAGGTGAAGTGGGTGGACTCGGGGCTGCTCAGGATCAGTACACGCATGAGGTGTCCTCGGATGTGATGGGAGCGGCAGGGGCTTCGGCCCGTGCGTCGGGGCCGCGGCGCAGGCCCTCGGTGTACGCGGTCACCACCCGGTCCGCGATCTCGGCCGGGATGCGGTCGGTGCGTACCGAGGCGGTGATCAGGGCGCCGTCCGGGGTGGTGCGGACGTCCAGCTCCAGCTCGGTGAACATGGTGGGCGCGCCGATGCGGGACAACTCGGCGGTGCAGTCGGCGAATTCGAGCCTGGGATCCGGGTCGTCCTGCATCAGGAAGCTCGGCATCGGGCGGAGCGACTCGCCGCCGCCGGTCAGGACCACGGTGCGGGCCAGCTGGGCGCCGCCGGTCTCCTGGGCGGCAAGCGCCTCGTCGACATGGGTCACCGCCTGCTCCAGAAGCCCGGAGCCGTCGCCCTTGTGCGGCGGCCAGAAGCGCAGGAACAGCAGGTCGACCCGGCAGCTGACGGCGGAGGCGAGGACCTCGCTGCCCCGCCGGGCCACCGGCACCTTGACCGCGATGTCCGCCTGACCGGTCAACTCCCGCAGGACCAGGCCGAATTGGGCCGCCAGCATCGCGAAGCGGGTGGTCCCGAGGGCGCGGGCCCGCTCGTCCCAGCGGGCGAGCTCGGCGTTGGTCACGGTGCGCGAGGGGGAGTGGCCGGGCCCGGCGTTGAGGTCGTTGTCGACCCGGCCGGGCAGCTCCAGGGGCTCCTGGAGCTCCAGGTGGTCCTCCCAGTACTCCGCCTGCGCCGCCAGATCCACCCGGGAGATCACCCTGCGGTGGTCGGCGGACACCTCGGCAAGGGTCGCGGCCGGCGCGGGGAAGGCGGGGGCGCGGCCCGCGAGCCGGGCGGCGTAGGCCAGCGACAGGTCGGCGGCGAGCACTGTCTCGGAGGCCCCGTCGAACGCCACATGGTGGGCGACCAGGCCGAACAGGGTGCGTGCGGTGTCCTCGGCGCGTACGACCGCGCACCGCCACACCTTCGCCTCCCGCACGGCGAGCGGGGTGAGCGCGGCGGCCAGCCACGCGGCGGCGGCGGCCTCCTCGTCGGCGGCGTCGGGCAGCCGGATCACCTCGGCGTCGGCCGGGATCTCCGGCACCACCGCGTACCCGATCTCGTTGTTGCGGATCAAGTACCGGGCGTGCAGGGCCTGGTGGCGCAGATGGACATCGCCGACGGCGGCCGTGAGGGCGTCGACGTCGACCGGTCCCTCGATCCACCAGGTCATCCGGCACAGACCGCCGAGGCCGTCCTTGTCGTGGGCGGCGGCGAACAGGAAGCCGGACTGCTCGGGCGGCAGCGGGATCTCGCCGGGCTCCAGGCCCGGCACCGGGGCGTCGGCGGCCTCGGCGGAGCGCGCGGTGGCGTCCAGCCAGGCCGCGAGCCGGCGCACGGTCGGCGTGCGGAAGATCTGCGAGGGCTGGACGGCCGCGCCGAGCACCACGTCGAGGTGCTGGCACAGCCCCGCCGCTTCGAGCGAGCTGCCGCCGAGCTCGAAGAACGAGACGTCGCCCGGCACCCGCTCCGTGCCGAGGACCGACCGGAACCCGTCGGCGACCAGCGCCGCCGTGCCCTCGAACGACTCGGCGGGCGGCTCGGCGCGCTCCTGGTCGGGGCGGACCCGTGCGGCCAGCTCACGCCGGTCGATCTTTCCGTTAGCCAACTGGGGGAACTGGTCGAGGAGTTGGACGCGGCGCGGCACCAGGTACTCGGGCAGCAGCTCGGCGAGCCGTTCGCGCAGCTCCTCCGGTCCCGTCCCGCCCTCGCCGCGCGTGTAGAACAGGGCGAGCCCGTGGTAGGAGCCGTCGGGCTTGGGCATCGGCACCACCGCGGCGCCGGTCACCGTGGCCACCCGCTCCACGGTGCGCTCCACCTCGGCGGGCTCGATCCGGTGGCCCCGGATCTTGATCTGCCGGTCGCCGCGGCCGGTGTAGTGGAACACGCCCTCGGCCGACCGGTTCCCCAAGTCGCCCGTGCGGTAGAGGCGTTGGATCCGCCCGCCGATCTCGGCCTCGACGAAGACCGCCCCGGTCAGCTCGGGGTTGCCGAGGTAGCCGAGGGCCAGGCCCGGGCCGCCCAGGCACAGCTCGCCGGTCTCGCCCGGCGCGCACACCCGGGTGCCGTCCAGGACGTACACGTCGGTGTGCGCCAGCGCGCGGCCGAGCGGGATGCCGGCCGGGTCGTCGCAGTCCTCGGGCCGCACCTCGTGCCCGGTGACGACGGCCCCGCACTCCACGGGCCCGTACACATTGAGCAGCCGGATGCCGGGGTGCTCGGCCAGGAAGGCGCGCACCCGGGTCGGGGCGGCCCGCTCGCCGCCGATCGAGAGCCACTTCATCCCGGCGAAGGCGCCCACATCGGTGGTGACCAGCATGTTGAACAACTGCGTCGTCATGAACGCGGCGTTCACGCCCTCCTCGGCGATCAGCGCGCGCAGGGTGCGCGGCACCAGGACCGTCTCGTCGAGCAGGACGGTCTTGCCGCCGGTGAGCAGCATGCTCCAGCAGTCCAGGGTGAAGCCGTCCCAGGTCGGGGGAGCGGTCTGCGGCATCACGGTGCCGGGGCCGAGCTCGGCGTAGAAGTCGCCGTCGAACAGGCGCACCGCGTTCTCGTGGCTGGACACCACGCCCTTGGGGGTGCCGGTCGAGCCGGAGGTGAAGAACACCGAGCAGGCGTCGGTGCCGGTCACCGCGACCGGCGCGGGGGTCAGCCCGCGCGCCGCGGTGAGGGCCAGGTCCTCGGCCGGCGGCGCCCAGGTGGGCACGGACCAGTCGCCCCGCACGGTGGTCACCAGGAGCGGCGCGCCCAGCTGGTCGATCACTCCTTCGAGCCGGTCGACGGGCCACCGGGCGTCCAGGACCGAATAGGCGGCCCCGCACTTGAACAGCGCGAGCAGCACCGCGATCAGCGGGGTGCCGCGCTCCATGAGCACCGGCACCAGGTGCCCGCGGCGCACGCCGTGGGCCTGCAGCAGTGCCGCGTACCCGTCGGATGCGGCGTCGAGGTCGCGGTAGGAGATGCCAACTCCCCGATGGGAGACGGCGGTTGCCCCGGGGAAGCGGCGGGCCGCGTCCTGGAACAGGCCGTGCATCGTGACGCCCCGCACGAAGCGGTTCGTGCCCGTCGTGGGCTCAAGGAGTACGGTCATCGTCTTCCTGTCTCCTCAGGTGTGGGAACGTCCGTGTGACCGGCTCTGACGCACTCCTCCAGGAAGCCCACGAGCTGGTCGGGGGTGGGCATCCGGTCGGTCTCGGCCCGCAGCGCCTTCGACCGCTCCCGGTACGAGGGCCGCTTCAGGAGGTCCTGGACGGCCGCGCCGACCGCGCCCTCCTCGGCGTCCGCGGGCAGCGCGGTGCCCGCGCCGGACGCGCGCACCAGATGGGACCAGTGCTCCTGGAAGGCGTTGCGCGGAAGGAGCAGCTGGGGCAGTCCGTGGGTTATGGCGATGAGACCGCTGCCGACGCCGCCGTGGTGGACGAGCGCGTCGCAGTGCGCGAGCAGCACGTCGAGCGGAAACGACTGCACCATCCGTACGCCGTCCGGGAGTTGGCCGGAATCGGCCGCCTGTTCGGGGGTGACCGCGAGGACGACGTCGGTGTCCAGGTCGAGGAGGGAGCGGACCACGTGGTCGCGGACCTCGTCCAGGGCGGTGGTGGTGACGCCCCCGGTGGCGCACACCAGCGGCCGGCCCGAGGGGCGCTCGGAGCGCAGCCACGCGGGCAGCGCGGCCGGGCCCGCGAACGGGATGTAGCGCATGTTGGCGCGGCGTACCCCGTGCGGCGGGCGCAGGCCCGGCGGGCACGGGTCGATCCACACCGAGGTGCCGACCACCGGGTCCACGCCGAAGCGCTCGAAGAGCCTCGCGTACGAGGGCCGCAGCTCCGCCTCGCTCTCGCAGTGCACGCCGAGCGAGACACCCCAGGTGTGGCCGACCGCCGGAACCTTGATTGCGGCGGCGGCCACCAGGCCCGCGGCCGCCGCTGTGTCGTGCACCACGATGTCCGGGCGCCAGAAGCGGGCGAAGTCCACGAGGTCGTCGGTGAGGGTGTCGGCGACGGCGATCATCTTCTCGACGAGCGCCTCGCTCAGATCGGCGTCGAGCACGGCCACCGACTCGGCGGCCGCCTTCAACCGCCCCGGCCCCAGGCCGAGTTGCTTCGCCGCGGCGGCGCCCGCCACGGCTTCGTCGCCGATGGGCACGGCCACCAGACCGGCCCGGGTGACGGGGGCCACGCACTGGGGTCGCACCGCCACCCGCACCTCGTGGCCCGCAAGGCGGCAGGCCCAGGCGAGCGGGATGATCCAGGGGACATGGGCCGGGCCGTGCCCCACGAACAACACGCGCATTCAGTTGCCTCACTCCATCGCGTACGGTCAGTGGCAGGGCAAGGGTGGGGGCACCCGCTCGAATGCGACTCGCGTCCGGTACGAACACGAAAGTGCCCGCAGGGAGTCGACCCCGCGGGCACTTCGGTGGCGGTACGGATCAGGCGCGGCGGCCGCCCCTGCGGTAGGCGAAGGCGGCGAAGGCCGCGAGCAGCGCCGTCCACAGGGCGAGCACACCGAGCCCGGTGCCGCTCGGCGCGGAATTGGCGGCCGCGTCCCAGGAGAGCTGGGCGTAGCGGTAGACCGGAGTCTCCTTCGACAGCGGCTGCAGCCAGCTGGGCAGGGTGTCGGTCGGCATCATCAAGCCGCCGAGCAGCGTGAGCGTCAGGTACGAGACGGTGCCGGCGATCTGCGCGAGCTGCGCCTTGAAGAGGTAGCCGATGCCGATGCCGAGCATCGCGAGCGGGGCGATGCCGACCCAGAGCAGCAGGAAGATCTCCAGCCAGGTGCCGGGCGAGAGGTCGACACCCCGGTAGAACTTGCCGATCAGTCCGATGACCACGATCGGCAGGATGCCGAGGCAGGTGGCGACGGCGCCGCGGGCGATGACGACCTGGACCGGCGAGAGCGGGGTGAGCCGCAGCTGGCGCAGCCAGCCGAGCGCCCGGTCCTCGGCGATGCCGGTGCCGTTGGTGATGACCACGCCGAGCGCGCCGAACGCCGCCGCGCCGACCATGGCCCGCACCAGGGACTCCTGGTCGGGGCCGCCGCCCGCGAGGGTGACGTACAGGCCGACCGGCATGATGAGGCTCATCATGAGGTAGCCGCCGTTGCGGACGAGCCGCAGGATTTCGAGGCGGATGTAACCGAGCATCAGTTGGTCCGTCCTTCCGGAGCGGCGGCCGCGTGGCGGGACTGGTGGGTGAGCGCGATGAAGGCCTCCTCCAGGCCCACGCCCGAGACCTCCAGGTCGGTGAAGGCGTCGGCGCGCGACAGTGCGTGCACCGTCGAGTCGGAGTCGCTGGTGCGCAGGTGGACGCGGCCGCCGCGGAACTCCACGGAGCTGACGCCCGGCAGCAGGTCGAAGCCGTTCTGGGCGCCGCGCGGCACGAAGCTGACCGTGCGGCCCTCGATCATGGACTTGATCTGCGAGGTGGTGCCGTCGGCGACGACGCGGCCCGAGGCGATGACGATGACACGGTCGGCGCTGTCGTCGGCCTCTTCGAGGTAGTGCGTCGAGAAGAGGACGGTGTTGCCGCGCTCGGCGTACCGCTGCATCGCGGCCCACAGCTCGCGCCGCGACTCCACGTCGAGGGCGGCGGTCGGCTCGTCGAGGACGACCAGGTCCGGGTCGCCGGCCAGGGCGAGCGCGAACCGCACCCGCTGGGCCTGGCCGCCGGAGAGCCGGTCCACGTTACGGTTCGCGATCTTGGTGAGCTCGGCGAGCTCCAGGACCTCCTGGAGCGGCAGCGGCTTGCGGTAGGTCTGGCGCACGAAGTCGACCAGCTCGCGCACCGAGACCCGGGGAATCATCTTCCCCTCCTGGAGCATGGCCCCCAAGTGCCCGGCGCGCATGGCGAGTTCGGGCTTCTTGCCGAAGACCTCGATGGTGCCCTGGTCCGGCGGGAAGAGCCCGAGGAGCATGTTGATGGTGGTGGACTTGCCGGCGCCGTTGGGGCCGAGGAGGGCGACCGTCTCTCCGCGGCTGATCGTCAGATCGATCCCGTCGACGGCGCGGACGCTGCCGTACTCCTTGACGACACCCTTGAAGACGACCGCGGGCGGGCCGTGCTGTTCTGCCATGGGGGGTGGCACCTGTTCCCTTTCCTGTGTGAGTGAGCGCATGTCAGATCAGCCCTTCCAAGGTGTGGACCAGTTCCGTGGGGCCTGGCAGGCATTCGATCTCCGCGCGTACGTCGAGCGCGGCCTTGCGGTGACGCTCGTCCTCAAGCAGGCCCGCGAGGGCCTCCCGGACGAGATGCGGGTCGTGCTGCTCGGCCTCGGTGGTGAGGCTGAGCCCGGATCCGGACTCCTGGACGAGCCGGCCGGTGGTCTGGAGGAACGGCTTGTCGCCGGGCAGCACCAGCTGCGGGACGGCCGAGGCGAACGACGTCATGCTGGTCCCGCTGCCGCCGTGGTGGACGGCGAGCGCCGTGTGGCGCATCACCGGCCCGATCGGGAAGCGGTCGACGACCTTGACGGAGGACGGGATCCCGGCGAGCGCCGCGTGGTACTGGGCGTCGATCGGGAACAGCACGTCCAGGCCCTGCTCGGTGCAGGCGTCCAGGACGTGCCGGAAGCCCAGCGGCAGTTCGCCCGTCTCGGCGAGCACCCGGCCGTGCCACATGCCCAGGCACAGCAGGGCTCTGGGCCGCTCCGGCCGCTGGACCGCCCAGTCGGGCAGTTCGGCGGTGCCGCAGTACGGGACGTACCGCGAGAGCAGGCCCGGGGTGTTGTCGCCCTCGGGGAGCAGCGAGGCCGGGCTCGGGTCGATGATGAGGGCCGGGTCGGGGAAGCCGTCGGCCCCGAACTCGGCGCACAGGTCGTGGAGTTGGACCTTGGCCTGGCGAAGCAGCGGGCTGGTGAAGTCGTCGGGGCCCCAGCGGTGGATGACGCCGGGCACGCCGAGGGCGGCCGCGACGACGAGCCCGCCGAACTCCACCGGGTCGGTCACCACCAGGTCGGGCTCCCAGGCCCGGCCGAGGGTGACCAGGTCGTCGACGTAGCCGCCGAGCCGGGTGCGCCAGCGTTCGCCGACCGCGTCCCACTCGGAGTCCGCGCGGCGGTCCATGCCCGCGCGGTCGGGCATCGCCACGGCGCCGGGCCGGGTCAGGCGCTGGCGGGTCTCGCCGCCGCCGACCAGGCGGGTGTCGAGGCCGGCCGCGGACGCGAACTTCACGAGCTCGGCGTCGCCCGCCACCAGCACCTGGTGTCCGGCCGCCCGCAGCGCCCAGGTCAGCGGCACCATCGGCACGATGTGGCTGGGCACCAGGGCGGTCACTAGGACGCGCATGTCTCCTCCTGGGCCGCGTACGCGGCGACGAGTTCTTCGAGGTCGGTGACCAACTGCTCCACCGGCGGGCAGGCGAGGATCGAGCGCCGGACGGCGGCCGCCCTGCGCCGGAAGGAGGGCTCGGTGAGCAGCCGGCCGAGGGCTTCGCCGACCGTCTCGCCGGTCGCCCAGTAGGCGGGCAGGCTGATGCCGCTGCCGACCTCGGCGACGTGCTCGGCCGAGTTGGGCTGGTCGTCGTACATCGGCGTGACGAGCATCGGCGTACCGCTGCGCAGGCCCTCGCGGATGCTGCTGTGGCCGCCGTGCGTGATGAACACGTCCGCGGCCTCCAGGAGCACGTCCTGCGGAACCCACTCGGTGATCAGCCGCACATGCTCCGGCACCTCGCCGAACTCCTCGGGGTCGCGGCCCACGCCTATCGAGACGAGCGCCGTGCAGTCCAGGTCCGAGACCGCCTCGATCACCGCGTGCAGTACTTCGTCGGACTTCCACGGCATGTTCGGAGCCATGGTCCCGATCGACGCGTACACCACCGGCCTGTCCTCGGGCAGTTCGGCGAGCCAGGGCAGGGCCTTGTCGTCGCTGCGGTAGGGGGCGGTCTGGCGGTAGTGGCGCAGGGTGCGCGGGTCCAGGTCGTCGCCGGTGCACTCGGCCGGCAGCCAGCTGACCAGCAGGTGCCGGTAGGCGGAGTTGTCCTCGGGGGCGGTGGGCAGGCCGAGTTCGGCCCGCAGCCTGTTCAGCGGTTCGTGCGTGACCGCGGGAAGCAGCAGGTGGGTCGAGCCGCCGGCCACCGCGATGTGCGGGATGCCGAGCGCCTCGGCGGCGAGCAGGCCGCCCATCTCCTCGCCCTCGCGGACGATCAGGTCGGGCTTCCAGTCGGCGGCGACGGCCAGGATGTCGCGGGCCGCGGCCAGGGCGGGCGGCCCGAGCACACACTCCACGAGCCCCTCCTCGTACGCCTCCTGGTCGGCCCGGAACAGCGGAAGCGCGATCGCCTCGATGCAGAAGGGGTCCTTGGCCCAGTCGAACCCGGCCGGGAAGAAGTCGAGCCCGTAGCTCTCGCTCTCCTCGCGCATGGACTCGTCGTCGGCCACGGCGACGGTGTGTCCGGCCCGGACGGCGGCCTGGGCCAGAGGGATCAGCAGGCGCAGATGCGACTTGCCCGCATGGGCGGTGAACAGGATGCGCACGGCGGGTCTCCGATTGGGGGGTGGGGGCGGCCCTTCAGGGCCGTCCGTCGGTCATGCCCAGGAGCGTGACCGAGCCCACTCGAATGGGACTTGAGCGCCCCTCGGCCCGGCTCTCCCCTGCCGTACTCAAGTCCGATTCGAGAGGCGGTGGCGACCTTGGGCGCATGCCGTATGCCCGAAGGAATCGACCGAACCGCCGAACAGGGGAGTAGCTGGATGCGTTGGAACGAGATCTATGTCGCCTCGCTCGGCAGCTGGCTGCCCGAGCCCGTCCCGGTGGCCGAGGCCGTCGCGGCCGGGGAGTGCGGCCAGGAGTGGATCGACGACTTCGGGTACGAGTCGGTGCGGATCGCCCGCGAGAGCGAGGAGGAGGGCTGGACGGCTCCGCCGGACATGGCCGTCGCCGCCGGCCGCACCGCGCACGAGCGCTCAGGACTGAACAAGTCCGCGTACTCCCTGCTCCTGCACGGCAGCACCTGGTTCCAGGGCCTGGACATCTGGCCGGCCGCGTCCTACATCGCCAAGCGGACCGTCGGCTCAGCCGTGCCCGGCCTCGACGTGCAGCAGCGCTGCAACATCGGCATCAGCGGGCTCGACCTGGCCGCCGCCCACCTCAAGGCCGGCTACGGCAAGGGCAGCGCCGTCATGCTCACCACCGCCGACCGCTTCGGCGGCCCCGGCGCCAACCGCTGGCAGCTGCGGCACGGCAACGCCTACGCCGACGGCGCGACCGCGACGATCCTGTCCACCGAGGGCGGATTCGCGCGCCTGGTGGCCACGGCGACGGTCGCCGACAACTCCCTGGAGCCGATGGCCCGCGGCGACGAGGAGTTCGGGCCGGTCTCGCGGGCTGCCGAGCGGCAGATCGACCTCACCGCACGCGGCGACGCCCAGAAGGCCGTCAGCGACGAGACGATGACCAACATCCGCTTCGGCAAGGTGATGCAGGAGGCCAAGCAGGCCGTCCTCGACGACGCCGGAATCGAGATGGACGACATCGCGTACGTCATCATCCCCTCCACCGGCCGGATCAAGGGCCCCTTCCAGATCCACCACCTCCTCGGCGTCGACGAGTCCGAGACCACCTGGGAGTTCGCCCGCAGGAGCGGCCACATCGGCGCCGGCGACTGGGCCGCGGGCCTCGAAGACCTGCTGCTCACCGGCCAGTTGAAGCCCGGCGACCACGTGATGCTCTACGGCGGCGGAGCGGGCTACACCATCACCACCGCCGTGCTCGAAATCCTGGAGATCCCGGCCTGGGCCGAACCCGCAGCGGCCTGAACAAGCCCTCACCACAAGGAGTTGGCACACCCCATGGAGATAGTCGGCAGGGGCTTCCTGGCCGGACACCTGGCAGGCATCGCCGGACACCACCCCGACGTGGTGGCGCTGGCCGCCGGGGTCTCGGCCGCGGGCGACATCCCGCCCGAGCAGTACACCCGGGAGTCCAAGCGCCTGTACGAGGTGCTGCGGCACTGCGAGAAGACCGGCAAACGCCTGGTGTTCTTCTCCACGGCGTCCGCCGGGATGTACTCGGTGCCCGACGCCTCGCCCGGCCGCGAGGACGGCCCCGTCTACCCGGCGACCCCGTACGGACGCCACAAGCTCTCCCTCGAAGCGGTCGTCAAGTCCTCGGACGTCGAGTACCTGATCCTGCGCCTGTCGCACGTCGTCGGCTTCAACCAGCCCGCCCACCAGCTACTGCCCGCCCTTGTGCGGCAGTTGGTGAGCGGCGAGATCCAGGTCTACCGCGGCGCGCAGCGCGACCTGATCGACGTCGAGGACGTCATCAAGATCGTGCACACGCTGCTCGTCGACGGCCGCACCCGTGACGTCGTCAACGTCGCCTCGGGCCACGCCCCGCACATCGAGGACGTCGTCACGCACATGGAGCACCTGCTCGGCACCAGCGCCGAGAAGACCTACGTCGAGGCGTCGGGCGCCCAGCCGGTCTCCATCGACAAGCTCTGCCGTCTCGTGCCGCCGGTGTACGGGCTCGGCTTCGGGCCCGACTACTACCGGGGCGTCCTCGACAAGTACGTCCACGCCTATGCGCACCAGCCGGTCACCGCGTAACCCCATCCACCCGAAAATTCGGAAGGTCCACACCATGAGCGAGAACAGCCCCGTCGTCGCGGTCGCCCACTTCGTCCTCAAGGAGAAGCACAAGGCGAAGGGCGCCGAGTTCGAGAAGGCCTACCTCAAGTACAAGGAGGCCGTCGCCGCCAAGGACGGTCTGCTGCGCACCGCGCTGCTGCGCGGCATCAAGGAGCCCGACAACTTCGTCATCCTCACCTGGTGGCGGGACGCCGACGCGCACCGCACGGTCGTCGGCGACTGGCAGTTCTTCACCGCCGTCAGCAGCCGCTTCGTCTACCTCGCCGCCATCACCAGCGTGCACGGCCCGGTCCTGGCCGGCCAGAGCGCGGCCGACGGCCTCGGCGAGCTCGCGGTGCCGTCCGCGGACGCGGCGGTCGCGCTGACCACGTTCACCCTGCGCGAGGGCGCCGACCAGCAGGCCTTCGAGGGCTCGTTCCTCGGCCACCTGTCGTTCGTCAAGAGCCACGAGGGCTTCCTCGGCCACCAGCTGGTGCACTCCAACCGCGAGACCGGTGCCTACGTCAACATCGGCTGGTGGAGCGGCCCGCAGGCCTACCTGCCGGTCCTGCAGAGCCCGGAGATGGCCGCCGACGCCAAGACGATGGCCGTGCACGCCGAGGTCAAGGGCGGCCTGTACAAGGCGGTCGTCGACTCGGCCCGCACCGAGGTCGCCAGCGTCTGAGCACGCTGAACCACCGCACACAGAAAGGCGGGCCGGGTCTTCAAGACCCGGCCCGCCTTTCGCGTCACCGGTGATCAGTGGCTGAACAGCCCCTCGGCCACCTCGATCGACGGGTTGCCGAACGCGATCGTGCGCAGCACCTTGCGGTAGATCGGGGTGTGCTTGACGACGGCCGCCAGCTTCGGACGCACCCGCGTCGCGAACGTGCCCGTCGACAGCATCGCCTTGGACTGCATGCCCTGGAGCCGCATCATCGTCGCGATGTCGGGCGCCCGGCGCTCCTCGAAGCGCGACAGGAACGCGGCGCTCGCATCACCCCGGCCCACCGACTCGACGAGCAGCGGGTGCAGGACCACCGCGTCCTGCACCGACAGGTTGATGCCCTGCGCGCCGATCGGGCTGTGGGTGTGCGCGGCATCTCCCATCAGGACCAGGCCGTCGGTCGCCCAGCGCTCGGCGCGCCCGGAGAACACGTCGAGGAGGCTGAGGTCGCGCAGCGAGGTGATCTGCTCGGCGATCAGGTCCGCGTACGCCGGCACCGCCTTCGACAGCTGCGCCTTGACGTGGTCGAGGCCCTCGGCGACGACGTTCTTGTAGCCGCCGTGCGGCAGCGTCCAGCCGACCTGGACGCGGTCGGGCCAGGAGCCGTACGCGAGCACCGGGCTGGTGCCCGCGCTCCGGAACACCCGCACGTCATGGCCGGCTTCGGGCTCGTTCTTCGTCAGCTTGAACCACAGCACGTCCTGGTCGAAGGCCTCGCTGCGGCCCGCCTCGATGCCGGCGAGGCGGCGCACCTTGGAGAACCGCCCGTCGGCGCCGACCACGACCTTGCTGTGGAAGACGTGCCCGTCGGCGGCGGCCCCGGTGATCCGGCCCCGCTCGTCGCGCAGGAGCGCGTTGACGCGGCAGCCGTCCACGTACTCGAAATCCGTGAACTCGGCGCAGTGCAGCAGGAGTTCGGTCAGCAGGTGGGACTGCGGGATGGACAGCAGGTGGTCGTACGGGGCCGGAAGGGCGCGGTAGTCGATGTCGAGCAGGACCCGGTCCTGCTCCACCAGGCGGAAGCGGTCGTGCTCGTGGCAGCCGCGCTCGCGGGCCCCGGCGAGCACGCCGAGCCGGTCAAGGACCGTCATCGCGCCGGGCTGGAGGATCTCGCCGCGGAACTCCCGCTGGTGCGAGCGCGAACGCTCCACCACGGTCACCCGCACCCCGGACTTCAGCAGCAGCAGTGCGAGGGTCAGACCGGCGGGGCCCGCCCCGACGATGCACACGTCACTGCGGTGCTCCTCGTCGGTGCGGGCCCCCGCGCGGACCTCCTCGGCGGCCGCGGTCATCGCTGCCCGGCCAGCGCGAGCGCGGAGCGTACGTCGGTGGTGGCCATCTCAAGCACCCGGTCGCGGCCGGCCGAGGCCACCGCGAGCACGTCCGCCGTCACCAGGACCCCGCCGGGCGCCTCCACCAGACGCCAGCGCCGCCGGTAGAGCTCGGCCGGCGCGGGCGGCGTGAGCAGCTTCTGTACGAGGGTGTGGCCGCCGTGCTCGATCTGCACGGTCGGCACGTCGTCCTGGGTGCCGAACCAGGCGCTCTCGTCGCCGTCCCGCCACGGCAGCGCGTCCAGGAGGCGGGCGTGCACCGAGGCGACCGAGCCGGACAGGACCGCGCGGTCCTCGACCCGGATCACGTCCGACGTCAGCGAACTCGGCTGCTCCGTCTTGGACTTGAGGGTGCGCATCTGGAGCCCGCCGTGCCGGTCGAGCTCGCCCGCCGTCTCCTCGGGGTCCGCGTCCGTGGTGAACCAGTGCCCGGACACCACCCGGCAGCCGCCGTCGGGGCGGGGCAGGAAGTCCCAGGTGCCGCCGAGCTCCTTGATCGGGCCCACCGAGCCCTGCTGCGCGAAGTCCATGCGCAGCGCCACCGGGTCCAGGGTGCGCCTGGAGGTCCAGATGCGCAGGCCGCCCTCGGGGCCCGGGCGCACCGCCCAGAACTTCACCTCGTCGTCCTGGCCCTGTTGGCTCAGGGTCTCGGTGTGCGCGATCCAGGGGTAGAGCAGCGGCCAGTCGGCCACATCGGTCAGCGCCCGGTAGACGGTGTCCGCCGAGGCGTCGATCTCGATGCCGGCACGCGTCCGGTGGATCTCCCTGTCGGTCGTGGAAGTGCTCATCGCAGTACCTCTCAGAGGGTGGCGGGGGAGGGGGTGGCGGCGGTCTTCGCCCGGAGCATGCGGCTCAGGGTCAACCCGGGGTCGGTGACCACGACGGGCCCCAGGGCCGCGTCGATGCGGCCGAGCAGCTCCGGGTCGAGCACGGCCTCGGCGGCCGCCAGGTTGCGGCCGATCTGCTCGGGCGCGGAGGCGCCGATGACGGCCGTGGCGACCTGGGCGTTCCGCAGCACCCAGGCCAGGGCGAGTTGAGGCATCGTCAGATTCGTGTCCTCGGCCAGCTCGGCCACGCGGGCCACGGCGGTGAGGACCTCGTCCGACAGGAAGCGGTAGCGCTGGATGGAGACGTCGCCGCCCTTGGCGGCCACCGCCCGGGAACCCGCGGGCGCCTGCTGCCCCGGCTTGTACTTTCCGGTCAGTACGCCGCCGGCCAGCGGCGACCAGACCATCTGCCCGATGCCGAGCGGCGCGCACGCCGGGACGACCTCGGCCTCGATGACCCGCCACAGCATCGAGTACTGCGGCTGGTTCGAGACCAGCTCGATGCCCAGCTCGCGGGCGAGTTCCGCGGCCCGCTCGATCTCGTCGGCGGCCCACTCCGAGACGCCGACGTAACGGATCTTGCCCGCGGCCACGGCGTCCGCGAAGGCGCCCATCGTCTCTTCCAGCGGCGTCGAGTCGTCGTACAGGTGCGCCTGGTACAGGTCGATGTGCCCGGTGCCGAGGCGGCGCAGCGAGGCGTCCAGGCTCTCGGCGACACGGGCCCGCGACAGTGCGCCGGGACCGGGCCCGCCGCCCCTGCCGACCTTGGTGCAGATCACGACGGTGTCCCGGTCGACGCCCGCGAGGGCCCGGCCGAGGTGTTCCTCGGCCCGGCCCTCGGCGTACGCGTCGGCGGTGTCGAACGTGGTGATCCCCGCATCCAGCGCGGCCCGCACACAGGCGGAGGCGGCCCGGTCGTCCAACTGGTTGCCCGCGGTCAGCGAGTTCCCGAACGCGACCCGGCTGACCACCGGTCCCGAGGCACCGAGACGGCGGTACTCCATGGTGAATCCCTTCTGTTTCTGGGCGCTCTTTCCGGGCGGGGCCCGCCTTCCGAGCCGTCAGGCCCCGGCTCGGGCGAGCTCGGCGCGGTCGCCGGAGACGGGCTGACGGCTCGTCAACTGCTCTGCCAGAACCCGACGTTGGATCTTTCCGTTGCCCGAGCGCGGGATCGCGTCGAGCGTCATGGCGTCGCGTACGTGCTGGTAGTACGGCAGGGTGTCGTTGGCCTGCGCGATGACATCGGCGAGGTCGTCCGGGTGAGCGCCGGCGAGCACCACGAGGGCGCCCGCGACCGCGCCGTGCTCGGCATCGGCCAGCTCGACCACGACGACGTCGGCGACCCGCGGATCGCGGCGCAGCACGCGCTCCACGTCCGAGGGCGCGACCAGGAAGTTGTCGCACTTGAAGACGTCTTTCAGCCGGTCCACCAGGAACAGCCGGCCGTCCTCGTCGACGCGGCCGACGTCGCCGGTGCTCAGCCAGCCGTCCGGATCGAGGCCGGTGCCGTCGGGCCCGCCCGCGTACCCCTGCATCACCTGCGGGCCGCGCAGCTGCACCTCGCCGACGCCGCCCGGCGCGAGCACCGCTCGCGAGTCGATGTCGACGACGCGGCACTCGGTCCCGGCGACCGGGGTGCCGACCGAGCCGTGCACCGGGTGGTCCGGGTCGTCGCTGTGGGTCAGCGGGGAGGTCTCGGCGAGCCCGTACCCCTGGAAGACCGGGACGCCGAACCGCTTGGACAGGCGGCGCGCGGCGGGCACCGGGAGGCCGGAGCCGCCGGACGCGATCCGCCGCACCGACGTCATCGAGACGGAGTCGAGGTCCGGGTCGGCCGCGAGCCGGGCGAGCCGCACCGGCAGGCTGTACAGGATCGTCGCCCGGTGCCGGTTCGCCGTCATCAGCGCGGCGTACGGCTCCGGCGAGGCGCACAGGACCTGCGTCGCACCCGCGGCGATCGCCGAGTTGAGGTGCATCGGGTGATAGGTCGGCAGATGGTTCAGGCTGACGGTGTCGCCGTCGAGCCGGTGCGCCTGTGCGATCTGCGCCGCGTTGACGGTCACGTTGCGGTGGCTGAGCCGAACGGCCTTGGGGCGCCCGGTGGTTCCGCTGGTGAACTGGAGGGCGGCGGTGTCCGCGGGCCCCTTGGCGTGGGCGGCGAGCGGCTGGTCGGAGGCGAGCGCGTCGAGACCATCCGTACCGGCGCCGATCAGCACCACCTCGCGCAGCTCGGGCAGCCGGTCGCGGACCTGCTCCAGGCGCGCGGCCAGACCGGTGTCGAGCAGGGCCACGCGGGCCCCGCCGAGGCCGAGCACATGGAGCAGGTCGTCCTCGCGAAGCAGCGGGTTGACCACGGCCACGGTGTGCCCGGCCCGCACGGCCGCGTAGTACGCGACGGCGACGTCCGGGTGAAGCACGGTGCCCACCGCCACGACCGTGGGCTCGGGCGCCAGCGCCTGGAGCCCGGCGGCGACCGCGGTGACCTTGGCGTCGAAGGCGGCGTAGTCCATCTCGAAGTCGTCGGTGACGACGGCGCGCCGCGCGGGGTGCGCGGCGGCGGCCCGCGAAAGCAACTGGTCGAGCCGGTCCGGCACCTCGGGCAGGGTGTCAGCCACGGAGCGCCTCCGCGTAAGTGCGCGCCAGCTTCAGGGTGTTGGTGGAGTTGGTGGACAGCGCGCGGTGCACATAGGCACGGGCGTCGGCGACGGTCTTGCCCTCGCCGAGGTACTTCTCGATGGTGTCGGTCCGCAGCGTGACGGTGTGCCGGGACGTGACATCGATACCGTCCGCCGTCTCGACGATCGTCCAGCGGCCGGTGTGGGCGGTCATCAGGCCGGGCACGGTGGTCTGCTTGTAGACGATGCGGTCCGGCGCGAAGACGACACGGATCGACTCGGTGGTGTGCACCGAACCGTCGGCGGTGCTGGTGTCCATCGCCATGACCTGCACACCCGGCTCGTCCTCGGTCAGGTCGAGACGCGCGACGTGCGGCAGGCGCTCGGGCCACAGGTCGGCCCGGTTCAGGAAGTCGAAGACGTCAGAGGCTTCCGCGTCCATGTGGACGGTGTCGTCGAAGGTGAAGACAAGCTCGTCCAACTGGGCGTGCTGCTCCGCGAGTTCCTTGATGTTGTTCAGTTCGGCCGCGCTGTTGCGGTCCACCGCCGAGTTGATCCACTCCACGGCGTCCGGGGCGTCGTCGACGGCCTCGAAGTCGTGGTGGAGTTCGAGCAGTGACGTCTCGCCGTCCACGGGCGAGACCACCCAGGCGCCGCCCATGCCGGCCACCGGCGGCGTCGAGACCTCCTGGCGGAAGTCGACCCGCAGACGCTCGGGGTCGAAGGTGCGGCGCGAGATCCAGTTCTTGACGGCGCCGTTGGCGGTCGCCCAGATGTGGATGCGCTCGGAGCGGTCGTCCTGCTCCAGGTGCTCGACGTGCACGTTGGGGCCGAAGTACTGCGGCCACTTGGTGACATCGGCGACGATCCCGTACACGACCTCGGCGGGGGCGGCGACGGCGACGCTGTGGAGGGTGTGGTGCTTCGTTCCGGTCACGGACACGGGAAATTCCTTCTGTGGTCGGGGAGTTGAGGGAGCCGTCGGGCTCGCCGGATTCATCGGCTCGGGGTCAGAAGTTGCCGAGGCCGCCGCAGACGTTGAGGGCCTGCGCGGTGATGGAGGCGGCGGTGTCGGTGGCCAGGTAGCCGACCAGGCCGGCGACCTCCTCCGGCGTGGAGTAGCGGCCGAGCGGGATCTTCGAGGTGAACTTGGCGAGGATCGCGTCCTCGGAGGTGTCGTACGCCTCGGCGTAGCCCTGCCGCACGCGCTGCGCCATCGGCGTCTCGACGTAGCCGGGGCAGACCGCGTTGACGGTGATGCCGGTCGGGGCGAGCTCGTTGCCGAGCGCCTTGGTGAAGCCGACCACGCCGTGCTTGGACGCGGAGTACGGGGCGCCGAGCACCACACCCTGCTTGCCGGCGGTGGAGGCGATGTTGATGATCCGGCCCCAGCCGCGCTCGCGCATGCCGCCGGCGTTGAGCACCTCGCGGGTCACCCGGAACACGCTGTTCAGGTTGGTGTCGATGACGTCGTCCCACACCTCGTCCGACACGTCGGCGGTCACGCCGCCGCCACTGCGCCCGGCGTTGTTGACGACGACGTCCACGCGGCCGTACGCGGTGACCGCGGCGGCCACGAGGTCCTTGACGGACTCGGGGCTGCGCACGTCGGCGGTCGCGCCCGAAACCTCCAGGCCCTCCTCGCGGAGCTCCTTCACGGTCAGCTCGACGGACTCGGCGCTGCGCGCGCAGATGAACACCGCGAGACCGGCCGCGCCCAGCGCCCGCGCCGACGCCAGACCGATCCCGCTGGTCGCCCCGGTGATGAGCGCGACCCGGCGCTCGCTGGTGGCCTTGGGCTGAGTCATACGAATCTCCTCCGGAGGGGTTGGGGTACGGGGGCCAAAGTGCGCCGGGGCACTTGAAGGGGTATCGAGCGGGGCTGGACTCGTGAGCGCCCCCGCCTCCCGGGGCTCCGCCCCCGGACCCCGGGGGTGAGTGGTCGGCTGCGGGCCGTCTGCGGCTGGTCGCGCAGTTCCCCGCGCCCCTGGCAGGGTCGGTGCTGGCCCGCACCGGGGCATTTCAGCCTGTCATGGGGGTCCCCCCTGGCCCTTAAGGCCTTGGGGGAGTTCGAGGACGAGCGCCCTTAAGGCGCGAACGGGGTCTGGGGCGGAGCCCCAGGAGCTCCTTCACCCCCGGAGGGTCTAGGGAAGGGGCGGGGTGGGGGACTCCGGGGTCTGGGGCGGAGCCCCAGCGGGGCACCAGTACGGGTCGAGCGGGGGACGGCACTCTCCTGGGGCAGGAAGATCCAGGAGGAGAGGACCCCCATGAGCGTCACCGAGCTGCCGCAGGCCGCCACCACCGCCGGGCTGTACACGGAGATCCAGCAGTTCTACGCGCAGCAGATGCATCTGCTCGACGACGGCAAGGTCGAGGAGTGGGCCCACACCTTCACCACCGACGGTGTGTTCGCCGCCAACGCGCAGCCGGTCCCGGCGGTGGGCCGTGAGGCCATCACCGCGGCCGCGGCCGCCGCCACCGAGGGGTACGCCAGTGCCGGCGTCCAGCGCCGGCACTGGCTGGGCATGGTCTCGGTCGAGGGCGTCACCGACGGTGCGGTGAACGCGCGTTGCTACGCGCTGGTCATCGAGACGCCGCGGGGTGGGCGCCCCGAGATCAAGGCGAGCACGCTGTGCGAGGACCGGATCGTGCGGGTGGAGGGTGCCTGGCAGATCCAGGACCGCCAGATCACCCGGGACGACCTGATCTGACCCTCCCCCCAGAGCGAGTGCCCGCACGCAATCCCCCGGCGTGCGGGCACTTCTGCGTGCGCGGCGGGCGGGGTTCGGGTGTGGCCCGGGTCGTTCCCCGGGGCTCCGCCCCAGACCCCGGAGGGCCCCTCCCCGCCCCTTCCCGCTGTGACACTCTGCGGCTCCGCCGCGTGGCCTCCGGGGGTGGGGTGGTTCGGCTGCGGACCGTGGGTGGCTGGTCGCTCCCCCAAGTTCTCGGCTTCTCCCCCAAGTTCTCGGCTTCGCTCGAACAGGGGGGACCCCCATGAACAGGGGGGACCCCCATCGCGGCGGAGCCGCACAATTTCACAGCCCCGCGCCCCTGGCGGCGTTGGTGCTGGCCCGGGCTGGGGCATTTCAGCCTGTCATGGGGGTCCCCCCTGGCCCTTAAGGCCTTGGGGGAGTTTGAGGACGAGCGCCTTTCAGGCGCGAACGGGGTCTGGGGCGGAGCCCCAGGAGACCCGGGCTTCACCCTTTCCAACCCCCGGCGGGTTTAGGGAAGGGGCGGGGTGGGGCATCCCAGGGAAGGCGGACCCAGGGCAACGCGAACGGCCGCCGCACCCCGTAAAGGGTGGGCAGCCGTTGCAAGGGGCATCCCGCAGGGCTAAGCCGCGGTCGCGGTAGACGACAGGCACTCGTTGATGAACTCCAGCAGCACCCGAGGCGTGGACGCCTCCGCCACCGTGTCGTCGGACAGCTGTATCTGGTAGTCCCGCTCGATGACCCCCGTCACCTGAAGGATCGCGAGGGAGTCGTAGCCCAGGTCGTCGAACGGCACGTCCAGGACGTCGCCGTCCAGGTCGATCCCCTCGCCGACACCCGCGCACTCGCGCAGCAGCGTGGTCAGTTCCTTGAGATTCATGAAGCTCGCCCTTCTCAATGACAACAGCTCAATGACAACAGTTGGGAGTTCAGTTCACCGCGGTCACGACGGCCGCGGCGTTGAAGCCGCCGGTCCCGCGGGCCAGGACGAGTGCGGTACGGACCGGGCCGCGCCGGGCCTCGGTGACCAGGTCGAGCGCGTCGGCCGCGACCGGGTTCGTGACGTTGACGGTCGGCGGGATCACCGCGTCCCGGATGGAGAGCAGCGCCGCCGCCAGGTCGAGCGAGGCGCCACCGGCCGACAGGCGGCCCGTCATGGTCTTGGGAGCCGTCACCGGTACGCCGCGGGGGCCGAAGAGCGCGGTCAGCGCCGTCTCCTCCTGGCGGTCGAGTTCGGGCACTCCGGACGCGTCGGCGAAGACGACGTCCACGTCGGCGGCCGTCAACCCGGCTTCCGCGAGGGCGAGTTCGGCCGCTCGGCGCAGGCCCGGCTCGCCGCCCCGGCCCGGTGCCGGGTCGAAGGTGGCGGCGTAACCGGAGAGCTGTCCGTAGATGCGGGCGCCGCGTTCGCGGGCCGCCTCGGCGTCCTCCAGGACGAGGATGGCGCCGCCCTCTCCGGCGACGTAACCGCTGGCCTCGCTGTCGAACGGCAGGAACGCGCGCTCCGGGTCGGCGACCGGGCTCATCCGGCCGCCGGCGAGCTGCGCCGTCCAGCCCCAGGGGCAGACCGCGCCGTCCACGCCGCCGGTGACGATGAGCTTGCTGCCCTTGCGCAACTGGCGCCGGGCCTGGGCGACCGCGTCGAGGCCGCCCGCCTGCTCGGTGACCAGGACCCCGCTGGGCCCGCGAAGGCCGTGCCGGATGGAGATCTGGCCGGTGTTGACGGCGTAGAACCAGGCGTACGACTGGTACGCGGAGACGTACTGGCCGCCCTTGCTCCACAGCGCCTGGAGTTCGCGCTGGCCGAACTCGAAGCCGCCCGCGGAGGCGGCGGTGACCGCGCCCGCCGAGTACTGCGGCATCTCGGCCGGGTCGGCGCCCGAGTCCTCCAGGGCCTCCTTGGCGGCGGTCAGCGCGAGGCGCGTCATGTGGTCGGTCTGCGGAAGCAGCCGGCTCGGGATGTGCTCCTCGGCGTCGAAGCCGGGCACCTCGCCCGCGAGGGTGGCCGGGTAGCCGGAGGCGTCGAAGCGGGAGACCGGGCGGATGCCGCTCTTGCCGGCCACGGTGGCTTCCCACCATGCCTGCGTACCCAGGCCGTTGGGGGCGGTGACGCCGATTCCGGTGAACACCGCGGTGGCGGAGCGCACCGCCGTACGTTCGAGCAGCTCGCTCGTCATGCCGTCTTCCTCCGCTCGGGCTTGGTGAGCACGATCGCGCTCTGGAATCCGCCGAAGCCGCTGCCCACGCTGAGCACCGTGTTGATGTCCCGCTCGCGGGCGTGGATCGGCGTGTAGTCGAGGTCGCACTTGGGGTCGGCCTCGTGCAGATTCGCGGTGGGCGGCACCATGCCGTGCTCGATGGCCAGCGCGGACGCGGCGATCTCCAGGGAGCCGATGGCGCCGAGCGAGTGCCCGATCATCGACTTGATGGAGGAGACGGGCGTGGCGTACGCGTGGTCGCCGAGGCTCTTCTTGAACGCGGCCGTCTCGTGGCGGTCGTTCTGCAGGGTGCCCGAGCCGTGCGCGTTGATGTAGTCGATGTCGGTGCCCGGGATGCCGGCCTCGTCGAGCGCCGCGCCGATGGCCTCGGCCATCTCCGCGCCGTCGGCCCGCAGACCCGTCATGTTGTACGCGTTGGAGCGCGAGGCGAACCCGGCGATCTCGGCGTAGATGTGCGCGCCGCGCGCCACGGCCTGCTCGTACTCCTCCAGGACGAACACCGCGCTGCCCTCGCCGAGGACGAAGCCGTTGCGGGACTTGTCGAAGGGGCGCGAGGCCGTCTCCGGCTCGTCGTTGCGGTTGGAGGTGGCCTTGATGGCGTCGAAGCAGGCGACCGAGATCGGCGAGATCGGCGCCTCGGTGGCCCCGGCGATCATGACATCGGCGCTGCCCTCACGGATCAGCTCGACAGCGTGCCCGACCGAGTCCAGGCCCGAGGTGCAGCCCGTGGAGACCACGGCCGTGGGACCCTGCGCGCCGAACTCCCAGGCCACCTCGGCCGCGAACGAGCTGGGCACGAAGTAGTCGTACAGGTGCGGCACGGCCCGCTCGTGGTCGACGAGCCACTCGGCGCCGTTGTTGCTGACCGCCGCGTACTCGTAGTCGAGCCCGGTGGTCGCGCCGACCGCGCTGCCGATGGTGACGCCGGTACGGAACGGGTCGATGCCGGCCATGTCCAGACCGCTGTCGGAGACCGCCTCACGGGCGCCGACCAGGGCGAACTGGGCGGCCCTGTCGAGGCGTCCGGCCTGTTCCTCGGTCAGGCCCTGGGCGATCGGGTCGAAGTCGACCTCCGCGGCGATCTTCGACCGGAAGGCCGAGGCGTCGAAGAGGGTCACGGCCCTGGTCGCGGTGCGACCCGCGGTCAGCAGGGACCAGTACTCCTTGGTGCCGACGCCCCCGGGGGCGACCACACCGATTCCGGTGATGACTACGCGTCGGCTCACCTGTCCCCCTCGTTGGGCTGGGCCTGGGGGTGCGCCCCGGGAATGTGCAGCACGGCTGCGTCACCTCTCTGATAGGTCCGCTGTGAGATCCGCTGTTGGAAGGAGTCTCGTCCCGCCCTCTTGACGCCCGCTCGACTCGCCGTCGTACTTCCCCTTGAGCGACTCCCGCAGCTCAAGGGCCACTTCGCGAAGGAGTTCGGGCACCCCGCGCTCGCGCACGAAGAAGTGGTCACCGGGCAGGGTCTGGAGCCGGAACCGGGTCACCGAGTAGTCGGCCCACTCGGCCACCTCCCACAGCGGCGCGATCGGATCGTCGCGCCCGGCAAGCGCCATCAGCGGCGTACCGACCGCCTTGTCCGTGTTGACCTGGCAGAGTGCCTCGCCCAGGCGCAGGTCGTCGCGGAGCGCCGGGATGACCTGGCGCTGCCACAGCGAACGGTCCCGCCCGGCGGCCTCCGGCGGAGCCGCCTCCAAGTCGACCAGCAGGTCGATGAGTTCGTGGTCGGGCAGGCGCGCCCCGCGCAGCAGCGTGTTGCGCAGATGCGGCGGCGGTACGGCGCCGATCACCAGGCGGGCCGGCGGCAGAAGGCCGTCGTCCTCCAGGGTCCGGGTCAGCGCGTGCGCCACCAGACCGCCGAGGCTGTGCCCGTACAGAAGGTAGGGCCGGTCGAGGAGCGGGGTGATCAACTCCCGCAATTCATCCATCAGTTCAGTGGCGTCGGTGATCCGCGCCTCCTTGGCGCGCGGCCCGCGGCCCGGAAGCAGGACCGGCACCACCTCGGCCGTGTCGCCGAGGATCTGCTGCCACTTGGCGAAGGAGGAGATCCCGGCGCCCGCGTGGTGGAAGCAGAACAGCCAGGGCGTCACGGTGTCCTCCCGTGTGGCGCTCTCGGTTCTCATTCGTCGATCAGGGCGACGGCCCGGGTCCAGCCCGCCCCCGCTCCGGCGATCTTCACGGGGAAGCAGGACACCCGGAAGCCGTGCGTGGGCAGCGTGTCGAGCTGGGCGAGCCGCTCGACCTGGCAGTACTCGCGGCGCCGCCCGGCGAAGTGCGCGGGCCACAGCACCGACTTGTCGCCGGTCTCCTGGAAGGTGCGGATCATGTGCCCGAAGGGCGCGTCCAGGCTCCAGGCGTCGGTGCCGATGACGCGCACGCCGAGGTCGAGCAGGAAGTCGGTGGCCGGGCCGTCGAGCCCGGCGAAATCGGTGAAGTACCGCGGTGTGCCGGAGTGTTGTGAGGCCCCCGTGTGCAGCATGACGATGTCGAGCGGCTGAGGCGTGTACCCGATCTCGGCGATCTGCTTCTCGATGCGCTCCACGCCGATGGCGCCGATGCCGACATCGCTCACGTCGAGCACGACGGCCGGCCGCAGGAACCAGTCGAGCGGCATCTCGTCGATGTGCCGGGGGCGCCCGTAGTCACCGACCGAGCCGTAGTGCGAGGGCGCGTCCACATGCGTACCGGTGTGGCTGGTCAGGGTGAGGGTGTCCAGGGACAGGAGTTCGCCCCCGGGCAGGTCGGCCGGATCGAAGTCGAGCCCGAAGTGCTCCTTCATCTCCGCCGCCATGTGCGCGGCGCCCTCGGCGGGCGTCATGATCTCGTGGACGATCGGGTCCGGCTCCCAGCCGGCCGCGTCCACGGGTGACGACAGATCGATGACTCGCAAGGTAACCCCCAGTGTCGTTGGCGACGTTCGGGGGCACTGTGCGTCGATCGCCTAGAGGCCGGATCGAGCCGCGCACGCGTCGGACCCCGCCCTGTGGGGGGAGAGGGCGGGGTCCGGACGCGTTGCTGCCGGGCGGTCGGGCCGCCCGCGCGCCGCTCTTAGGCGGCGAAGAGGTCGAGCACCGGGCGGCGCCCGGCCAGGTGCGAGTCGAGCGCCGGGTCGCCGGCGAGCACCGCGCGGTGCAGCTGCTGGAGCCGCGCCGAGGGGTCGAGCCCCAGCTCGTCGGCGAGCCCGCGGCGCAGGTTCTGGAACACGTCCAGCGCCTGCCACTGCCGGCCGGACCGGTAGAGCGCCACCATGCACTGGGCGTGCAGGCCCTCGTGCAGGGGGTGACGGGCCGTCAGAGAGGTGAGTTCGGCGAGCAGTTGCATGTGCCGCCCGAGCCGCAGATCGGAGTCGATCCGCTGCTCCAGCACACCGAGCCGGCTCTCTTCGAGCCGGACCAGCTCGATCTCCAGAAGCGGCCCGAGCCGCACATCGACCAGGGCCGGACCGCGCCACATGCCGAGCGCCTCGCGGTAGAGCGCCGCGGCGCTCTCGTCGTCACCGCGCTCGGCGGCACCGCGACCGGTCGCCACCAGACGGTCGTACTCGTGCACGTCCACCGCACCCGGCGTCACTTCGAGGAGGTAGCCACCGTGCCGGGTGGCGAGCACCTCGCGTGCGGTGTAGGGGCTGTCCGGGCCGAGCGCTCCCGCGATCAGCCGGCGCAGCTGAAGGATGTACGTCTGCAGCGTGGTCAGCGCGCTGCGGGGCATGTCGGCGCCCCAGATCTCCTCCATCAGCGTCGGAACGGGCATGACCTGGTTGGCGTACACCGAAAGCAGCGCCAGTATCTGCCGGGGCTTGCCGGCGCTCGGGACGACCGACGTGCCGCCCGACTCGGCCATGAGCGGACCGAGAACCTTGATCTCCATGGGATTCCTCCGGGGTCGGATCTGCCGGATGACCCGATGGTTTTCGGACCCGGCTCCAAGCACCCTCAAAAGCTGTCACCCAGCCCCGACTTGCGGCAGTGCCGGGCTCCTGAACCCGGCATGTGAGTGTCCTGGGGACGGGTATGAAAGTTTCATGTGCATCCCGTGACCGCGGCACTGGGGCGGATTCGGCCGACCCGGCAGAGTTCTGGACGTCGGCCCGACCAGGAGTCGAGAGCCGACGGCTAGGGGGTCAGGTCCCCCGGCCTTCGTCAGCTGTCTGCCAGGGGGAAGAAACATGAACGCGAACGTCGGCCTCGCAGTGTCCGTCCTTGATGACCTCGTGATCGAGGAGTTCGGGCGGCAGTCGGTCCTCAGCCAGATTCCCGTCGGGACCTGGGGCTCCGGTGTAGCCCAGACACCGGCTTCCTCCGCCGCCGAGACCGCCCGGCGCTTCGCCTGATGGCGGCCGTCCAGACCGCCGCCCCGCTCCTGGGGTTCAAGCCGCACCTGCGGGTCGAGCAGGTGCCCGGTGAAGCGGTGTACCTGATCTCCGACCAGCGTGTCACCGCACTGCACGGCGAGCAGATCGCCCGGCTCGCCCCCTTCCTCGACGGCACCCGGCCCCTGGAGCGCATCGCCCAGGACACCGCGGACGCGCTTCCCTCCGGGCAGGCCGCCCGGCTGGTGTCGCGGCTGACCGGCGCCGGGCTGCTGTGCGGCCGCGAGCGCCAGATGACCGCGCGGGAGGCCGCCGAGCAGGCGTACTGGGAAGCGGCGGGACTGGACGGAACAGGGGCGGCGACCGCCCTGGCCCGTGGCGCGGTAGCTGTCGCCTCGGTCGGCAGCACGGACGCGGACGAGCTGTCCGCGAGCCTCGCCGCCGCAGGACTCACCCTCACCGTCGACGACCCCGCCGACCTCACGGTCGTCCTCTGCGACGACTACCTCGACCCCGAACTCGCCGTCGTCGACGCGGAGTTCCGCGCCGCCGGACGGCGCTGGCTGCCGGTGAAGACCGAGGGCACCGAGATGTGGATCGGCCCCTTCTTCGGAGACCCCGACGGACCGTGCTGGTCCTGCCTGGCCGAGCGCCTGTGGCGGACCCGCCCGGTGGAGGCCCACGTCCAGCGCATGCTGGGCCGCTCGGGCCCGGTGCCCCGGCCCTCCTGCACGCTGCCCGCCGCCCGGCTCGCAGCCCTTCAGCTGGCCGGCCTCGAAGCCGCCAAATGGCTGGCCGGATACCGCGATGCGAGCCAGCAGGCGCTGCGTACGCTCGACGGGCTCACCCTGGCCGGGGAGCTCCACCCGGTCGTACGCCGCCCGCAGTGCCCGAGCTGCGGCGAGCCCGCGATGACCACCGTCCAGGTGCAGGCACCGGTCGTGCTGCGCTCGCGCATCAAGCGGGACACCAACGGAAACGGCCACCGCAGTCTTACGCCCCAGCAACTCCTCGACCGTTTCGGCCACTTGGTCGATCCGGTCACCGGCCTGGTGCGCGGGATCGACCGCCACGAGTGCGGCCCCCACTTCTTCAACTCCTTCTCCGCGGGCCTCAACCCGGCCGCGGGCACGCAGGGCCTCGGCGCGATACGCGGCGGATTGCGCGCCTCCTGCGGAGGCAAGGGCGCCACCGAGATCCAGGCCAGGGTCAGCGCCCTCGCCGAGGCCTTGGAGCGCCACTCCGGACACTTCGAGGGCGGAGAGTCGACGGTCCGCGGCAGCTACCGCGAGCTGGCCGCCGATGCCATCCACCCCGACTCCGTCCAGCTCTACGACGAGCGGCAGTTCACCGGTCGCGACGCGTGGAACGAGGTCCACGGCCCCTTCCAGTACGTCGCCGACCCCTTCGGGGAGGACACGCCCACCGACTGGACGCCGCTGTGGTCGGTGACCGAGCAGCGCCACAAGCTGCTCCCGACCGCGCTGCTCTACTACGGCGTGCCCCAGCCGCCCGGTGCGTTCTCCTGCCTGGCCACCTCCAACGGCACGGCCGCCGGGGGGACCGTGGAGGACGCCGTGCTCCAGGGCTTCCTCGAACTCGTCGAGCGCGACGCGCTGGCCCTGTGGTGGTACAACCGCACCCGCCAACCCGCCGTGGATCTCGACGCCTTCGACGACCCGTGGATCAGTGAACTCCAGCGCGTGCACGCCTCGTTGGACCGCGAGGTGTGGGTGCTCGACCTGACCGCGGACCTCGGCATTCCGGTCATGGCCGCGCTGTCGAGGATTGTCGGCGCCGAACCCGGGCAGCGGCAGGACATCATGTTCGGCTTCGGTGCCCACTTCGATCCCGCGATCGCGCTGCGCCGCGCCCTGACCGAGCTGAACCAGATGATGCCGCACGTGGTGGCACCCGACGGCAGCGTCTCCCGCGCGGCCGCCGAGGACCCCGACGTACGCGAATGGCTGCGTACGGCGACCGTGCAGGACCACCCCTATCTGCTCCCCGCGGACTGCGCTCCGACGGGCCCCGACACGCACCCCTACACTCCGAACGACGACCTGTACGAGGACATCGAGGCGGTCGTGGGGCTGCTGCGCGGCAAGGGGATGGAACTCCTCGTACTCGACCAGACGCGGCCCGATGTAGGCCTGCCGGTGGTCAAGGTGGTGGTGCCCGGACTCAGACCCCACTGGGCCCGCTTCGCCCCCGGACGCCTCTTCGACGTCCCGGTGCAGCTCGGCAGACGGGCCACGCCGACCCCGTACGAGGACCTCAACCCGGTCCCGCTCTTCCTCTGAACCCGCACGTCGCACGCGAACACCACACCCTGCCGGTGGAAGGACCCCCTCTCATGCGTATCGACCGCCTCGCGGCCCGTGAACTCGGTGAGTTCTGGTCGCTGCGCGAGGACGTCACGGTGCTGTCCGGCTGCAGCACCGTGCTGCGCACGCCGTGGGGGGAGCTGCACCTGGAGCGGCCGGGGCCGCTGCTGTGCGAGGCGCTGCGCCGGATGCAGCTGGGCCCGGTGTCGCTCGCCAATGTGGTGCCCGGCTTTCCCGGCTACGACGTGCCCGAGGACGAGTGGAACGAGGCTTCGCGGGAACTGCTCGCCGCCCTGGCCCCGCTCCAGCACGTGATCGTGCGCCACCTCGCGATCGGCGCCTCGCCGCTGCTGAGCGTGGTCCCGCTCTCGCCCCGCGCGTCGTTCCACCCGCCGTCGGTCGCGCCCGGTGGCGAACTCCGGGTGCCGAAGGAAGTGGTGCTGCACGGGCTGGGGAGCGATCCCGTGCTCTCGTACGAGGGCGGCGACCACCGCGTCGAACTGCACGGACCCGACGCTCCGAGCCTCCTGCTCCACCTTCAGGCAGGAAGGGACGATTTTCAGTCACCGCTCGGCGTGCCGCTGCCAGGGACCGTCGTCCGGGCCGCCCGCGCCTACGCGGTCGCCGCCGGGGTGCTTTCCGCAGTGGATCTCAAAGGTGCCGCCCGGCTGTGAAACCGGTCGAGCACTACAGATTCGGCCCCCGGATTACCTATGATCCGGACCGGAGAGGTGCTTCTGACCGGGCACCACGAACCATGGGGGACAGTTGAAAGCAGAATCAGTCGACCACCCGGAAGGAATATCCGCTGACGTAGGCAGCGTGGTACTTCCACCGCGTAAGGCAATAGCCGTTACCGCGGCCGCGCTCCTCGGGTTTTTCGTGATCGACGCCGTTTTCATCTGGGCCGAGAATCCGCCATGGTGGGAACGCGTCGCCGCCCTGTTCGGCTTCGTGGCGATCATGGGGCTGCAACTCGTCCACTCCTTTCCGCAGCTCCTGCCGGGTCTTTATCGCTACCGGTACGCGACCTGGAGCCTCCAGGCAGTCCTGGCCTACGCACCCCTCGGACTGTTCGGCTTCGCGTGGGGCGGGATGACGGAGTTCCTGACCGCTTCCTCCGTCCTGGTTTTCCCGGCCGTGATCGGCTGGCCGCTCTTCGGCGCCGGAGTGCTCACCTGCTGGGGCTTGTACAGCGGGCGCGATACCAACACCGTTCTCTACAACGTTGTCGAAGGTGCGCTGATCCCGCTGATCATCATCGGGCTCTCCCGGATGTCCGACATGATCGTCAAGCTGCACCGTTCCCGCGAGGAGCTGTCCCGTCTCGCGGTGGCGGGTGAACGGCTGCGGTTCGCCCGCGACTTGCACGACGTCCTCGGCTTCAGCCTGTCAGCGATCTCCCTCAAGTGTGAGCTCGCCTACCGGCTGCTCGTGGATGCTCCGGCCAAGGCGCACGAGGAACTCGGCGAAGTGCTGAGCACTTCGCGCAAGGCGCTCGCCGATGTGCGTTCGGTCAGCCGGGGCTACCGGGAGATGTCGCTGTCCGGCGAGGCCAAGGCGGCAGTGTCGATGCTGTCCGCCGCGGGCATTCGTACGACGCTGAAGTTCGAGGTCGGCCAACTGCCCGCAGTGGTGGACACGGTCCTCGCGACCACGCTGCGTGAGGGACTGACCAACATGCTGCGGCACAGCAAGGTCGAGAACTGCGAGATCCGGGCCGAGCGCGTGGGCGCCGGCGCCGTCCTGACTCTGGCCAACGACGGCATCGGCCGTGTGCGGCTCCCCAAGGGCGGCACGGACGGCGGCCTCGCCGCGATCGACTGTCGCATCAAGAAGCTCGGCGGCACCCTCGACCACGGCTCCGACGGCCAGGGATGGTTCCGCCTCGAAGCGGTCGTGCCGCTGCCGGACCAGGCCGGGGAGGATCGGGCGGACCTCATTGCCGCCTCCGACACGGACGACGCCGAACGGTCGTCGGTGCGGCCCCACGGCCACCGGGACATGGTGCCCCGAGCCGCCGCAGCGATCACCCTCGCGGTCCTGGTGGGTTACTTCCTCGCGTATTCCCTGATCGCCATGTCCTACCAGCCGCCGTTCGGCAAGGCGGTGGCGGCGGAACTCTGCATGTTCGCCACGCTGGTGATCCAGCTCGCCGTCTCCTTCCAGTGGCGATTCGCCTGGTCGGCCCGCCACCCGCGCCTGCTGAGCCATGGCGCCCTCGCCGGAATGCTGCTCCTTCAGTGCGTGCCCTGGTCCTTCCTCGGCCCGAGCTGGCTGGGGATGCCCGGCTTCGTCGCAGGCACGGCGTTGCTTGTGCTGCCGGCGGCCGCGGCCTGGCCTGTGGTCGCCGCCGTCACGGTGCTCACCGACCTCGTCCTCAGCCAGGTGAGCGGGGCTCTCACGGACGTCATCTACGTATCGGCGTACACCGTCATCTGCGCCCTCGTGGTCTTCGGCCTCTCCCGCATGGCCCAGCTGGCCTCCGAACTCCACTGGTCCCGTACGGAGATCGCCCGCCTGGCCGTGACGACCGAACGCCTGCGTTTCGCCCGTGACCTGCACGATCTGCTCGGGTTCAGCCTCTCCGCGATCACACTCAAGTGTGAGCTGGTGCGGCGGCTCGCGCAGAGTCGGCCGGTGCAGGCGCAGGCGGAGCTGACCGAGGTGCTCCAGATCGCGCGCCAGGCCCTGGCCGACGTGCGGACGGTGGCCGACGGGCGCCAGCGCATGAGTCTGACCGCCGAGGCCGAGAGCGCGACCGCGATGCTGGCCGGGGTCGGTATCCGGGCGACCGTCGACACCGACTGCGGTGAGCTGCCCGGCGAAGTGGAGACGGTGCTCGCGACGATGCTGCGCGAGGGTCTGACCAACATGCTGCGGCACAGCAAGGCCGCGCACTGTGAGATCACGGCGGAGCGCACCGCGGCCGGGGTGCGACTCACGCTCGTCAACGACGGGGTGGACGGATGTGCCGCGCCGGGCCTTGACTCGAAGGTCAACGGCGGTAGCGGGATCGGGAACCTGACCACCCGGGTCAACGCGGTGAACGGCCGCCTGGAAGCCGGGGCGCGGCCGGACGGGCGGTTCGAGCTGAAGGCCGAAGTCGAACTCCTCGCCGCAGCCGCCTGACGCGTCGAGACGCCGGGCCCGCCGGACGGCGTACGCACGCCTCGCCGCAGCCGCAGCCGCAGCCGCCTGACGCGGTCTGCGCGCGATGCGGCGCTCGCAACTCACAACCGAAGAAACGCAAGCTCATGGGGGAGACTTGACGACCGAAGCGGTCGGCCACGCGGCCGGGGAACCGGCAGGCGGGGACGGGCGGGCGCTGCCGCGGCGTACGGCGATCGCCATCACCGCGGGGGTGCTGCTCGGCTTCTTCGTGATCGACGGCAGTCACGTCTGGGCCGAGCACCCCCAGGTGTGGCACGCCGTGGCCGCCGTGCTCGGGTTCGCCGCGATCATGGGGCTCCAACTGGTCCATTCCTTCCCGGGGTTCATCGTGCGGCTCGGCCGCTACCGGTATGCGACCTGGCTGCTGCTGGGACTGCTCGCCTATGTGCCGATCGGCGTGTTCGGGGCCGCGTGGGGCGGGATGACGGAGTTCTTCGCGGCCTCCGCGGTGCTCGTCTTCCCGGCGGCCCTCGGCTGGCCGCTCTTCGCCTGCTCGGTCGCGGGGGAACTCGCCCTGTTCGACCACTTCGGCTTCGACGCCGGGGACTTCGTGTACGGGGGCGTCGAGGCGGTGCTGATTCCGCTGGTCGTCATCGGGCTCTCGCGGATGTCCGACATGATCGACCGGCTGCACGCCTCGCGTGAGGAGCTGTCCCGGCTTGCGGTGGCGGGGGAGCGGCTACGGTTCGCCCGCGATCTGCACGACGTACTCGGGCTCAGCCTCTCGGCGATCTCCCTCAAGTGCGAACTCGCCTACCGGCTGCTCGCGGACGCGCCCGCCAAGGCGTGCGAGGAGGTCGGTGAGGTGCTGCGCACTTCGCGCAAAGCGCTCGCCGATGTGCGTTCGGTCAGCCGCGGCTACCGCCAGATGTCCCTGTCGGACGAGGCGAACGCCGCGGTCTCGATGCTCTCGGCCGCGGGCATCGACACCACCGTGCGCCACCGCTGCGGCGAGCTGCCCGGGCCCGTGGACACGGTGCTCGCCACCGTGCTCGGCGAGGGCCTGACCAACATGCTGCGGCACAGCAAGGCCGAGCGCTGCGTGATCACCACCGAGTGCGGCGGAGGCGCCGCCGTCCTGGTGCTCGGCAACGACGGCGTGGGCCGCGGTCGTACGGCCGGGCCGGAGCCGGGCAGTGGCCTCGCCGCGCTCGACTCCCGCCTGCGCGAACTCGGCGGCACCCTCACCCACGGCGCCGACGGCCGGGGCTGGTTCCGGCTGCGTGCGGTCGTCCCGCTCCGCCAGGGTGGTGAGGCGCCGAGTCCGCGTCGGCGTACCTCGGCCACGGGCGACCGGAGCAGGGCGGCCCGGCCCGGCCGCACCGACATGATGCCGCGCGCCGCGGGTGCGATCACCCTCGCCGTCCTGGTCGGCTACTTCCTCTCCTACTCGGCCGAGGGCTGGTCGTACGCCCCGTACGCGCACGGCCTCGCCACCGTCGAACTCTGTCTGCTCGGCTGCCTCGCGCTCCAGCTCGCCGAGTCCTTCCACCGGCGTTTCTCCTGGGGGCCGCGCTGGCGGGGACGCCTGCGGTACGGGGCGCTGGGGGCGCAGGCGCTGCTCCAGTTCGTGCCGTTCCTGGTGTTCGGCAAGGCGTGGGCGGGCGTCCCCGGCTTCCTGGCCGGATCGGCGCTCCTCGCCCTGCCCGCGCTCGCCGCCTGGCCGGTCCTGGTCCTGGTCACCGTGGCGAGCGACGCCGCGCAGTACGCGGTGGGCGTCCCGGTCCAGGACGTGATCTACGAGACCGCGTACACGCCGATCTGTGCCGTGGTCGTCTTCGGGCTGACCAGGATGGCCCAGCTCGCCAGCGAACTCCACCGCTCCCGCGCCGAGATCGCCCGCCTCGCGGTGACCACCGAACGCCTGCGTTTCGCCCGTGACCTGCACGATCTGCTCGGGTTCAGCCTCTCCGCGATCACGCTCAAGTGCGAGCTGGTACGCCGGCTCGCGCCGACCCGGCCGATGCAGGCGCGCCGCGAGCTGACCGAGGTGCTCGGCATCGTCCGCGAGGCGCTCGCCGATGTGCGCACCGTGGCGGGCGGGAGCCGGCCGATGTGTCTGACCGCCGAGGCCGAACACGCCATGGCCATGCTCGCCGGAGCCGGCATCCACGCCACCGTCCGGCTCGACTGCGGTGAACTCCCCGGCGACGTGGAGACCGTGCTCGCCACCCTCGTACGCGAGGGCCTGACCAACATGCTGCGGCACAGCAGACCGGAGTGCTGCGAGATCACCGCGGAGCGGACGGCCGGCGCGGTGCGGCTGACCCTCGTCAACGACGGGGCGGACCGGAGCGGCGATCCCCTGCTCGCCTCACGCCTTGGCGGTGGCAGCGGGATCGGGAATCTGACGACGCGCGTCGAGGCGGTCAATGGGCGGCTCACGGCGGGGCCGCGGCCCGACGGCCGGTTCGAGCTCAGGGCCGAGGTCGAACTCCTCGCGGCCTGAGGCGACGCGACGGCGCGAACAGCAGGAGGGTGAACAGCAGGAAGGTTTCGGCCGGGGCTGATGCGGCAGCTCCGGCCCGGCCCTCAGACCGAGTGCAGCCAGCCCGCCTCGCGGGCGATACGGATGGCATCGACCCGGTTACGCGCGTTGAGTTTGCTGACGGCCGAGGTCAGATAGTTGCGTACGGTGCCGGACGACAGGTGGAGCCGGGACGCGATCTGGCCGGCCTCCATGCCCTCCGAGGCGAGCTGGAGCACCTCCCGCTCGCGGTCGGTGAGCGGGGAGGGGCCGGAGTCGAGCGTGGCGAGCGCCAGTTGCGGGTCGATGACGCGCTCGCCCGCCGCCACCTGGCGGATCGCGGCGCAGAGGCTGTCGGGGTCGGAGTCCTTGGGAAGGAAACCGGAGACGTGGGCGGCCAGCGCCCGTCTGAGGTTTCCGGGTCTGCCGAGGCTGGTCAGGATGAGCGTGCGGCACTCCGGTACCGCGGTGTGCAGTCCGGCGGCGGCGGTGATTCCGTCGGTGCCGGGCAGGTCGATGTCGAGGACGGCGACATCCGGCCGCATGGCCATCGCGGTCGGCACGATGTCCGTACCGGACGACAACTCGGCGACCACTTCCAGGTCGGACTCCAGTTCAATGAGCGACACCAATGCCTTGCGCAGCATATGCATGTCTTCGGCAATCAGAACTCGCACCATGGTGCCCCCCGTTGTGCTGGATCATGGGTCGGTTGCTCAGAGCCTGTGTATGAACCCCGCCCGGGCCCGCGGCGCCTGGCCGCACGCTCGCACGCACCAGACATCGCGGCCTGATCCGGACGGGGTTCAGCCACAGGCTCTAAGGATTATGCAATAGGCCGTGGCCGGGACCCGGGGCTGAGACCAATCCGGCACATGCCGTTTCAGGACCGGTACGAGAGGTTCCGCACCCGCGCCTTTCAGCCAGGACCCCACCACGGCTCAAGTGGTCGCTCCCATCCTCCCTCCACCCAGGCGCCGTCCGGCGGCCAGGAGGAAGGGAGAGGTGACGTGAACATGAACGGACACCCCAGCTCGGAAGGTGTTCTCTGACATGGCCCGCCGGAAGAACCCGGACGTTCCGGACGGACCGGAAGGCTCCGCCCGCCGCCGTCCCAAGGGCACGTGGCGCCGCCTCGTCGGCCGCTTCCTGCGACCCGTGGGCGAAGCCCTCATGGTCCACGGCGGCGTCGACATGTATCTGACCGCCGCCGACGGGAACAGGGCCCGGCTGCGCTCGCTCGACAGCGGGTTCCGCCTGATGCTGCGCACCGACGACGACGGCCCGCCGCCGGGCCACCCCGAACGGCTGCGCCCCGACGTCCCGCTCACCCGTCAGGAACTCCTGCTCCTGCAGGACCTGCTGAACGAGGTGCCCGGACGCAGAGGATGAACGGCCAAGCCACCGCAGAACAGTTGATCTTCAAGTGCCCGTCTAGGGCCGAGGAACACAGTAGGAGGACGAAGCATCCGTCCGAGCACCAGGGAGCAGAGGATGACCCCAGCGAAGAGCTTCACGCGGGCACTGGCGGCGCGGTTCGCCGACCGGGCCGCACGGACCGCTCTGCTCTGCCTGGACGGTGAGGGCAACGCCGACCACCGCACCTACCGGGAACTCGACGTACGGGCCAGGTCCGTCGCGGCCGCGCTGCTGCGCCGCCGCGCGGCCGGCGCGCCCGTGCTGATCCCGATGGACGGCGGCCCGCACACCGTGGCCGCCCTCGTCGGCTGCCTGTACGCGGGCGCCGTCCCCGTGCCCGTGCCGCCGCCGGACACCTCGCGGGCCGCCGCCGAACGTACCGCCGCGATCGCCGCCGAGACCGACGCCGCCGTCATGCTCACCGAGTCCGCGCACGCCCCCGAACTCTCCCGGCGCCTCGCGGAGGCGGGGCGCTCCTCCGTGGTGTGCCTGGCCGTCGACTGCCTGCCCGACGACGGCGCCGACTGGCAGCCGCCCGCCCGAGGCGGCACCGACACCGCGCTGCTCCAGTACACCTCCGGGTCCACCGCCGCCCCGCGCGGCGTCCAGGTCACCCACGCCAACCTCCTCGCCACCATGGAGAGCCTGCGCAGCGCGCTCGGCACCGACGAGGACGCCCGCATCGGCGGCTGGCTCCCGCTCCACCACGACCTCGGCCTGATCGGCCAGTTGCTGCACCCGCTCTGGCTCGGCGCCACCGCCGTCCTGATGCCCCAACGGCTGTTCGCGGCCGACCCGTTGAGCTGGCTGCGCGAAGTGGCCCGGCACCGCGTCACCGTCACCGCCGCCCCCGACTCCGCGTACGCCCGCTGCCTCGCCGACGTCACCGACGACGACCTCGCGGGCCTGGACCTGAGCGCTCTGAGGACCGCAGTCAACGCCTCCGAGCCGGTCTCCGCCGTCACCCTCAGTGCCTTCGCCCACCGCTTCGCCGCCGCCGGCCTTCGCCCCGGCGCGCTCGCCGCCGGATACGGGCTCGCCGAGGCCACCCTCCTGGTCAGCCTCGCCGACGGGCTGCCGCCCGCCCCGGCCACCGTGTCCGCCGAAGGCCTCGAACAAGGCGAGCTGAGACCGCCGGAGCCGGGCCACCCGGTGCGCACCCTGGCCGGCTGCGGACCCGCGCGCGGCGTCACCGTACGCATCGTCGACCCGGACAGCTCGGCCGTGGTGCCCGAAGGGTCGGTCGGCGAGATCTGGGTGCGCGGCGAGGCCGTCGCCGACGGCTACTGGCGCCGCCCCCTGGAGACCGCCGCCGTCTTCGGCCACGCCACCGCCTCGGGCGAGTACGGCTTCCTGCGCACCGGCGACCTCGGCGCGCTGCGCGACGGCGAGCTGTACCTCACCGGCCGCATCAAGGACGCCCTCCTCGTCGACGGCCGCACCCTGCACCCGCAGGAGGCGGAGCGTCAACTCGCTCAGTCCGGCGCCCCGTTCGGCTCCGCCGTGGTCCTGTCCGCGCCCGCCGAACACGAGGAGATCGTCGCCATCCAGGAGATCCGCGGCGCCGGGTGGAGCCGCGGCCAGCTCGCCGACCTCGCCGAACGGGTCCGCGGCTGCCTGCGCGACGAGTTCGGCGCATCGCTCGGCGGCGTCGTCCTGGTCCGCCCCGGCACCGTCCGCCGCACCACCAGCGGCAAGGTCCGCCGCTCGCTCATGCGCGAGCTCTACCTGCGCGGCGAACTGCGCCCGCTGTACGCATCGGCGCCGCCGTACGCCGCAGAAGGAGGCTGAGACCATGCCCACCGTCGCCGTCCGGGCCGCCGCGGACCCGGACGTACGCCGCCGCGCCGAGCGGCTCGAATTCCGCTTCGGCGACCCCTGCGACCCGGCCAACCCGCTGGGATTCCGCGCCCTGCTCGCCGCCGACGGCGACAGTCAACTCCTGGACGCGGCAGGGGAGTTGCTGGACGAGGAGGGCTTCGGTGCCGAACTGGTGCCCCTCGCGCTCGGCGGTCGGCTGCGCGACGCCGACCAGCTGATGCGGATGCTGCGCCCGGTCTTCCGCCGCGACGTCGCACTCGCCTTCGGCTACGGCATCACCTCGCTGTTCGCGGCCGCCCCGGTGTTCGCCGCCGGGTCGCACCAGCAGCGCGAGAGGGTGGCCGACCTGCTCGTGTCGGGCGGCCGCGCGGCCATCGTGCACCGCTCGCTCGCCCACGGCACCGCGATGCTGCGCGGCGAACTCACCGCCATGGAGCACTCCGGCGGCTTCGTCCTGGACGGCCGCAAGGACGTCGTCATCAACGCCGAACGCGCGGGCGCCGTCGTCGCCTATGTCCGCACCGACCCCGCGCCGGGCCCCGCATCGCACTCGGTGTTCCTGCTCGACCCGGCCCAACTCCCGCCCAAAGGCGTCCAGTTGCTGAAGCGACAGCCGACCACGGGCATGCGCGGCTGCCGCTTCGCCGGGTACGAGTTCGACGAGTGCGAGGTGCCGCGCGACGCCCTGGTCGGCGAACTCGGCGCGGGCGTACGCCTGTCCCTGCGTACGTTCCAGCTCAACCGCACCCTCATCACCGGCGCCGTCATCGCCTCCGTCGACACGGTGCTGCGTGCCGCGGTGCGGGCCGCGCTCGCCGGGGAGACCCTCGGCAGGCGCCAACGCGGTGTCCTGGCCGGGGTGTTCGCCGATCTGCTCGCGGGCGATGCCATGGCCACCGCCGTACTGCGCGCCCTGTCCCTGCTGCCGGGAGCCGCCCATCTGGCCGCCGCCGAACTCAAGTACCTCGTACCGGACCTGCTCAGGGACGACCTGGAGGAGCTGGCCACCGTGCTCGGGGCAGGCGGCTACAGCCGCGACACCGACCAGGGCATGCTCAGCAAACTCCTGCGCGACCTGCCCGCCGCGGGTCTCGGCCACGCCGGGACCGCCTCCTGCCAGGCCGTGGTCATCCCCCAACTCCCCGTCCTGGCACGGCACTTCTGGGACCGCGAGGCCGAACCGCCCGCCGCGCTGTTCCGGGGCGGCGAACCCGTACCGCACCTCGACATCGGCGGCCTCGAAGTCGCGGGCGGCGGCGATTTCCTGGCCGCATCGCTGACCGCGTCCGCCGCCCGTCTCACAGAATCGGCGGCGGAGGGACCGTACGGCGAAGTGCTCCGTACGGTGGCCGCCGCCTTCCGCGCCGACCTGCTCGCCGTGCGCGAGGCCTGCCTCCTCATCGAGCCCGGCGACCGGGCCGCGCTCGCGAGCCCCGCGACCGCGGCCCTCGCCGACCGGCACTCCGTCCTGGTCGCGGCCGGCGCGGCCCTCGCCGTGTGGGAGCGCCACCGGCACACCACCGGTTTCCTCGCCGACCCCGCCTGGCTGGTGCTCGCCCTGCACCGCTACGGCCGCAGGCTCGGCCTCACCCTTCCTCCGCTGCCGCCGGACTGCGTCGACCGCGTCGCGGAGGAGCTGCTGGCGCGCTTTCGGGCCGGCCGCAGTTTCGATCTTCACGACGCGCCTCTGGCGGAAGCAGGTACCCCATGAGCCCCCTCACGAGGACGGGCATCGCCGAACCCCTTCTGATGCCGGGGCCGGACAGCCCATGGAGCCGGGTGCGGCAGTCCATGGCCTGGCACGGCCATGTCGTCGTCCACGCGAACTGGCGCGACTGGCTGCCCGCCGCCATCGCCGACCCCCAGCTGCGGCCGCTGCTCGGCGCCCGCGACTGGCAGCGCCTCAACAACCTCCAGGAACCGGAGGCCCGCGACCGCTTCGCCGCCTCCCGGCTCCTGGTGAAATACACCGCGGGCGCCGCCCTGCAGACCCCGCCCGAGACCGTCGAACTCGCCTCCAAGGCGGGCGGGCGCCCCTATCTGCGCGGCTGCGACCAGATCGAGGTCAGCCTCAGCCACACCCGGGACCTCCTGGTGGTGGGCCTGAACCGACGCGGCCGGGTCGGCGTCGACACCGAACTCGCCGACCGCCGCATCCAGTACTCCGCCGTCCAGCGCCACCTGTGCACCCCCGCCGAGCGCCGCTGGCTCGGCGCCCTCGACGAGGCCGAGCAGCAGCGCCGCCTGGTGCGCACCTGGACGCTGAAGGAGGCGTACACCAAGGCGCTCGGCCAGGGCATGCGGATGGGCTTCACCCAGTTCGGCTTCGACGCGGAGGCCGCCACCCTGCTCACCCCGCAGGGCGAGCCCGCCTCGCACGGCGAGTGGGCGTTCGCCACCTTCGAGCTCGACGGCGGCTATCTGGTGGGCGTGGCCTGCCACGACGCGGGGCTGCGCGACGAGGGCGACACCGCGGTCTCCACCATGCTCGACGAGGGCTTCCTCGGCGAGGTCGTCGACCTGGTGGGCCGCGCCCACCACTGAACGTGTCCGGACAGCACGAAGGCCCCGTTCCTCCTGGGGAAGGAGGAACGGGGCCTTCATGTCACTTCTGGTTGCGCCGCACCCGCGTGGCGAACGCGTCCGCGTGCGGCACTCAAGCTGCCGTACGGGAGCGGTAGAGAGGGTCCGCTGGGTCCCGTAAGGCGGGTCGATCAGATGAAGCGGTGAGTCTTAGCCCTGGAGAGCGGCAACCTTGTGCGCCAGCGCCGACTTCTTGTTGGCGGCGGCGTTCTTGTGGATGACACCCTTGCTGACGGCCTTGTCGAGCTTCTTGGAGGCCTCGCGGACAGCCACGGTGGCCTTCTCGACGTCGCCGGCCACGACGGCCTCGCGAGCCTTGCGGACCGCGGTCTTGAGCTGAGACTTGACGGCCTTGTTGCGCAGGCGCGCCTTCTCGTTCGTCTTGTTCCGCTTGATCTGGGACTTGATGTTCGCCACGAAAGAGCCTTTGCAGGTTCGATGATTCGATCTTCGGTGGTGTCCCGCCGCCGCAAGGGTGACGAGACACAGCTGTCCACGGTACCAGCCGCCCCCGGACCAGCCCAAACCGAGCACAGGCCCGCAGGCGTGGGACGATAGAGGCTGTTCCTTATGTATCGAACCGTCGTCGACCCGAGACGAGGCGCCGCGATTAGACCGCGGGCCTCAAGAATCAGGACCCTGCGTGCCCGCGACTCCTCCCAACGTGCCCGAGCCGAGCCGTACCGACCCGGCGCTGATCCGCAACTTCTGCATCATCGCGCACATCGACCACGGCAAGTCGACCCTTGCCGACCGGATGCTCCAGCTGACCGGCGTGGTCGACCAGCGGCAGATGCGCTCCCAGTACCTCGACCGCATGGACATCGAGCGCGAGCGCGGCATCACGATCAAGAGCCAGGCGGTCCGGCTGCCGTGGGCTCCCACCGAGGGCCCCGACCAGGGCCGCGCCCACATCCTGAACATGATCGACACCCCGGGCCACGTGGACTTCACGTACGAGGTGTCGCGCTCGCTCGCCGCCTGCGAGGGCACCGTCCTCCTGGTCGACGCCGCCCAGGGCATCGAGGCGCAGACGCTGGCCAACCTGTACCTGGCCATGGAGAACGACCTCACCATCGTTCCCGTCCTCAACAAGATCGACCTGCCGGCCGCCCAGCCCGAGAAGTTCTCCGAGGAGCTGGCGAACCTCATCGGCTGCCAGCCGGAGGACGTGCTCAAGGTCTCGGCGAAGACCGGCATCGGCGTGGACGCGCTCCTGGACCGCGTGGTCCGCGACGTGCCCGCCCCGGTCGGCGTCGCCGACGCGCCCGCCCGCGCGATGATCTTCGACTCGGTGTACGACTCCTACCGCGGCGTCGTCACCTATGTCCGTGTCGTGGACGGCCAGCTCAACAAGCGCGAGCGCATCCGCATGATGTCGACCGGCGCCACCCACGAGCTGCTTGAGATCGGCGTCTCGTCCCCCGAGATGACCCCGGCCGACGGCATCGGCGTCGGCGAGGTGGGTTACATCATCACCGGCGTGAAGGACGTCCGTCAGTCCAAGGTCGGTGACACCATCACCAGCCTGCACAACGGCGCCACCGAAGCGCTCGGCGGTTACAAGGACCCGAAGCCGATGGTCTTCTCCGGTCTGTATCCGCTGGACGGCTCGGACTACCCGGACCTGCGCGAGGCCCTCGACAAGCTCCAGCTCAACGACGCCGCCCTGGTGTACGAGCCCGAGACGTCGGCGGCGCTCGGCTTCGGCTTCCGCGTCGGCTTCCTCGGCCTGCTGCACCTCGACGTGATCCGCGAGCGCCTGGAGCGCGAGTTCAACCTCGACCTCATCGCGACCGCGCCGAACGTGGTCTACCGCGTCGTCCTGGAGGACGGCAAGGAGGTCACGGTCACCAACCCGAGCGAGTTCCCCGAGGGCAAGATCTCGGACGTGTACGAGCCGGTCGTGCGGGCCACCATCCTGGCGCCCAGCGAGTTCATCGGCGCGATCATGGAGCTCTGCCAGACGCGGCGCGGCACCCTGCTCGGCATGGACTACCTCTCCGAGGACCGCGTCGAGATCCGCTACACGCTGCCGCTCGCGGAGATCGTCTTCGACTTCTTCGACCAGCTGAAGTCCAAGACGCGCGGCTACGCCTCGCTCGACTACGAGCCCACCGGCGAGCAGGCCGCGAGCCTGGTCAAGGTCGACATCCTGCTGCACGGCGACAAGGTCGACGCCTTCTCCGCCGTCTGCCACAAGGACGCGGCCTACGCCTACGGCGTGCGCCTGGTCGCCAAGCTGCGCGAACTCATCCCGCGCCAGGCCTTCGAGGTGCCCGTCCAGGCCGCGATCGGGTCCCGGGTCATCGCCCGCGAGACGATCCGCGCCATCCGCAAGGACGTCCTCGCCAAGTGCTACGGCGGCGACATCTCCCGTAAGCGGAAGCTCCTTGAGAAGCAGAAGGAGGGCAAGAAGCGGATGAAGATGGTGGGCTCCGTTGAGGTCCCCCAGGAGGCATTCATCGCGGTGCTCTCCAGCGACGAGTCGGGCGGCAAGAAGAAGTAGCACGCCCTCGATCACCGGCTCTTCGCACCACCGCCACAACGGACCCCCGCGCCTTCGCACGGGGGTCCGTTCGTTATGAAACCACTCTCCGTTGCCTCTTACGCGCCGGGCGGCGGCGCTCTACTCTGATCACGGCCCGATGGTTACTCGCCAGTTAAACAAGCGTCGGACAGCCAGAGCACTCGGACAACCAGCCAGTCGCGCAGCCTTGCCGCAGGCCAGCCCGGAGGACGTCGTGAGCGACACACAGACCTTGATCGAGAATCGGCCGCCGTCCGTGGCGACCCTCTTCGTCCAGCGCGTGGACGCCACGCCCGACGCGGAGGCCTACCGCTACCCCGTGCCGGGCGCCGGGCAGGCCCCCGACGAGTGGAAGTCGCTCAGCTGGGCCCAGGCCGCCGACCGGGTCTACGCGATCGCCGCGGGCCTGGCCGACCTCGGGGTGCGGGCCGAGGAGCGGGTCGCGCTCGCCGCCTCCACCCGCGTCGAGTGGATCCTGGCCGACCTCGGGGTGATGTGCGCGGGCGCCGCCACCACCACGATCTACCCCTCCACCAACGCCGAGGAGTCGGCGTTCATCCTGGCCGACTCCGAGAGCGTCGTCCTGATCGCCGAGGACGCGGCCCAGCTGGCCAAGGCCCGCGAGCGCCGCGCCGAGCTGCCGAACCTGAAGCACGTCGTGGTCGTCGACCCGGCCGGCGCCGAGGCGGCCGAGGGCGACCCGGAGGGCTGGGTGCTCAGCCTCGCCGACCTGGAGGCACGCGGCGCCGCCCACCTGGAGAAGAACCCCGAGGCCGTCAAGGAGCGCATCGCGGCCATCACCGCCGACCAGCTCGCCACCCTCATCTACACCTCCGGCACGACCGGCAAGCCCAAGGGCGTACGGCTGCCGCACGACAACTGGTCGTACATGGCCAAGGCGATCGCGGCGACCGGCCTGGTCACCGGCGACGACGTGCAGTACCTGTGGCTGCCGCTCGCGCACGTCTTCGGCAAGGTGCTCACCTCGGGCCAGATCGAGGTCGGGCACGTGACGGCCGTCGACGGCCGCATCGACAAGATCATCGAGAATCTGCCGGTGGTCCAGCCGACCTACATGGCCGCGGTGCCCCGCATCTTCGAGAAGGTCTACAACGGCGTCGCGGGCAAGGCACGCGAGGGCGGCGGGGCCAAGTACAAGATCTTCCAGTGGGCGGCCGAGGTGGCCCGCGAGTACGCGAAGGCCAGCCAGGACACCTTCCGCCGCACCGGCCGGCCCGGCGCCCCCTTCGCGCTCTCGGCCAAGCACAAGGTCGCCGACGCGCTGGTCTACAGCAAGATCCGCGAGGCGTTCGGCGGGCGGCTGCGGGCCTGCGTCTCCGGCTCGGCGGCGCTCGCGCCCGAGATCGGCTTCTTCTTCGCCGGCGCCGGCATCCACATCCTGGAGGGCTACGGCCTCACCGAGTCCTCGGCCGCCTCCTTCGTCAACCCGGGCGAGGCCTACCGCACCGGCACCGTCGGCAAGCCGCTGCCCGGCACCGAGGTGCGGATCGCCGACGACGGCGAGATCCTGCTGCGCGGCCCCGGCATCATGCAGGGCTACCACGGGCTGCCCGAGAAGACCGCCGAGGTCCTGGAGTCCGACGGCTGGTTCCACACCGGCGACATCGGCGAGCTGTCCGCCGACGGCTATCTGCGCATCACCGACCGCAAGAAGGACCTCATCAAGACCTCGGGCGGCAAGTACATCGCGCCCGCCGAGGTCGAGGGCCAGTTCAAGGCGGTCTGCCCGTTCGTCTCCAACATCCTGGTGCACGGCGCCGACCGGAACTTCTGCACCGCGCTGATCTCCCTCGACGAGCCCACCATCCTCGGCTGGGCCAAGGAACAGGGCATCGAGGGCGCGTACGCCGAGGTCGTGGCGGACCCGAAGACCGTGGAGCTGGTCGACGGCTACGTCAAGCGCCTCAACGAGGGCCTCCAGCGCTGGCAGACGATCAAGAAGTTCCGGCTGCTGCCGCGCGATCTCGACGTGGAGCACGGCGAGCTGACGCCCAGCCTCAAGCTGAAGCGTCCGGTCGTCGAGCGGCAGTACCGGGCCCTCATCGACGAGATGTACGCGGGCTCCCGCGAGGCGTGAGCCTGGTCAATTGCTGCGGGCCCGTCTGAGGGCCCGCAGGGCGTCCTCCAGGCGGGCCATCTGGTGGCGCAGCTCCGGCACCTCGGCGAGTTCGCCCCGGGCCAGCTCGTCCTCGATCGCGCCGAACCGCTCGGCGATCAGGTCGAGCTGCTTCTGCTCGTCCGCCAGCATCCGCTCCAACTGCCGGTTCTTGCGGTGCAGTTCGAGGAACACGTTCACCTTGGCGCGCAGCACCCAGGGGTCGAACGGCTTGGTCAGGAAGTCCGCCGCGCCCGTGGCGTACCCGCGGAAGGCGTAGCCGTCGTCGGCGTCCGTGCCGGTCAGGAAGATGATCGGCACGTCCTTCGTCTGGTCGAGCCGCTTGATGTTGGACGCCGTCTCGAAGCCGTCCATGCCGGGCATCCGCACGTCGAGCAGCACCACCGCGAACTTCCGCCGCAGCAGCGCCTTCATCGCCTCCTCGCCCGAACGCGCCCTGATCAGCGGCTCGTTGAGGGAGCCGAGAACGGCCTCCAGGGCGATGAGATTGTCCTCCATGTCGTCGACGAGGAGGATGCTCGCCCTCTCTCCAGGTGGTGCCTCTGTGCTCATGCCAGGTCGCCTTATGCGCTCGGTGGTACGGCCGCGGACTCCCCGGAGCCGCTCGGCTGCTCCGGGACGGACGGGGTGATGCCGTCAGCCTCCTCCACCCGGCCCTCCGGGTCCAGCAGGGTGCACACGACACCGAGGAGCAGATCCACGTCCACGGGCTTGGGTACGTATTCGTTGGCGCCCTGGGCGATCGACTTCTCCCGGTCGCCGGGCATCGCCTTCGCGGTGAGCGCGACGATCGGCAGATCGGTCCAGAGCGGGCTGCGCCGGATCGCCTCGATCGTCTCGTAGCCGTCCATCTCCGGCATCATGATGTCCATCAGGACGAGCTCGATGTCGGGGTTGCGCTCCAGGGTCTCGATCCCCTCCCGCCCGTTCTCCGCGTACAGGACCGGCATACCGACCCGGCCGAGCACATGGGTGAGCGCGAACACGTTGCGGATGTCGTCGTCGACGATCAACACCCTTCGCCCGGGCAGGACTTGACCGGCCCGGCCCCGCTTCCACTCCTCCAGCTTGTTGGCGGTGGGCCAGCCGTCGTCCTGGTCGGGCAGCAGCAGGTGCTCGTCGGAGAGCCGGTCGGAGGTGTTCAGGGTGAGCTCGGCGCCCTGCTGGTCGGCCTCGCTGGGCACGTGTCCCGGGTAGAGGACGGGAACGTACAGGGTGAAGGTGGAGCCCTGGCCCGGCTCGCTCTCGGCGATGATGCGGCCGCCGAGCAGCCCGGCGATCTCGCGGCTGATGGACAGGCCGAGGCCGGTGCCGCCGTACTTGCGGTTGGTGGTGCCGTCGGCCTGCTGGAACGCCTCGAAGATCACCGGGAGCTTCTCGGGCGCGATGCCGATGCCCGTGTCCCGTACGGCGAAGGCGATCAGATCGTCGGCGCCGTGCAGCACCCCGTTCTCCGGGTCCTTGACGCGGGTGACGCGCAGCTCGACACGGCCCGACGAGGTGAACTTGATGGCGTTGGACAGCAGGTTGCGCAGGATCTGCTGGAGGCGCTGCTCGTCGGAGTACATCTCGCGCGGCACGTCCTCGCCCACCGCCACCTCGAAGGCGAGGCCGCGGTCGAGGGTGATGGGGCGGAAGGTGGCGTGGACGTAGTCCAGGACCTTGATGAGGGGGAGCTTCTTGGGGCGTACGTCCATGCGGCCCGCCTCGATCTTCGACAGGTCCAGGATGTCGTTGATCAGCTGGAGCAGGTCGGAGCCGGAGCGGTGGATCGTGGTGGCGAACTGCACCTCCTGGTCGGACAGATGGGCGTCCGGGTTGTCGGAGAGCAGCCGGGCGAGGATCAGCAGCGAGTTGAGCGGTGTGCGCAGCTCGTGCGACATGTTCGCCAGGAACTCCGACTTGTACTGCGAGCTGGTCGCCAACAGGGCGGCCTTCTCCTCCAGTTCGGCGTTCGAGCGCTGCAACTCGGCCTGCTGGCGCTGGAGTTCGTCCGAGCGCTCCTGGAGCTGGACGGCGAGCCGCTGGGACTCGCTCAGGAGCGACTCCGTACGGGAGTTGGCGATGATGGTGTTGATCGCGACGCCGATGGTGTTCACGAACTGGTCGAAGAAGGCCAGGTGGACGTCGGAGAAGCGGGAGAAGGACGCCAGCTCGATCACGCCGAGCAGCTTGTCCTCGAAGAGGATCGGGATGATGACGACACTGGCGGGGGATGCCTCGCCGAGCCCCGAGTTGATCTTGATGTAGTCCGGTGGCGCCTCCTCCAGGAGGATCCGCTTCTTCTCCAGGGCCGCCTGGCGGACCAGGCCGTGCCCCGGCATGCCGGTCGTGTCCACGGTCGCGCCCTGCGCCGAGCCGTACCCGGCGATGAAGGCGAGCCCCTTGGTGGCGCTGGTGGTGCGGGACGGGGTGCCGTCGCCGTCCGGGTCCGCCAGGAAGAACGCGCCGTACTGGGCGTTCACCAGCGGGGTCAGCTCGCGCAGGATCAGGTCCGCGACCTCCATCAGGTCCCGGTGGCCCTGCATGAGCCCGGCCAGACGGGCCAGATTGGACTCCAGCCAGTCCTTGGCGCGGGTCGTCTCGCGCAGGTTGGACACCATCAGGTTGATGTTGTCCTTCAGCTCGGAGACCTCGCCCCGCGTCTCCACGGTGATCGAGCGCGACATGTCGCCCTGGGCGACGGCCGAGGCGACCTCGGCGATCGCGCGGACCTGGGTGGTGAGGTTCAGGGCGAGTTCGTTGACGTTGGTCGTCAGGCGCTTCCACGTCCCGTACACGCCCTCGACCCTTGCCTGGCCGCCGAGCTGGCCCTCGGAGCCCACCTCGCGGGCCACCCGGGTGACCTCGGAGGAGAACGAGGACAGCGTGTCCACCATGGTGTTGATGGTGGTCTTCAGCTCCAGGATCTCGCCGCGCGCGTCCACGTCGATCTTCTTCGACAGGTCGCCCTGGGCGACGGCCGTCGCGACCTGGGCGATGTTGCGGACCTGTGAAGTCAGGTTGTCCGCCATGTAGTTGACGTTGTCGGTGAGGTCCTTCCACACGCCGGACACGCCCAGCACCTGGGCCCGCCCGCCGAGCCGGCCGTCCGTGCCGACTTCGCGGGCCACCCGGGTGACCTCGTCGGCGAAGGCGCGCAACTGCTCGACCATCGTGTTGACGGTGTCCTTCAGCTCCAGGATCTCACCCCGGGCGTCCACAGTGATCTTCTTCGACAGGTCGCCGTTGGCGACGGCGGTGGTGACCTGGGCGATGTTGCGGACCTGGGACGTCAGGTTGGACGCCATGAAGTTGACGTTCTCGGTCAGGTCGTTCCAGACCCCGGCCACGCCCCGCACCTGGGCCTGGCCACCGAGGTTGCCCTCGGTGCCGACCTCGCGGGCGACCCTCGTGACCTCGTCGGCGAAGGCGGAGAGCTGGTCGACCATGGTGTTGATCGTCGACTTCAGCTCCAGGATCTCGCCCTTCGCCTCCACCGTGATCTTCTTGCCGAGGTCGCCCTGGGCGACGGCGGTCGACACGAGGGCGATGTTGCGGACCTGGGACGTCAGGTTGTCCGCCATGAAGTTGACGTTCTCGGTGAGGTCCTTCCACACCCCGGACACCCCGCGCACCTGGGCGCGCCCCCCGAGGTTTCCTTCCGTACCCACTTCGCGGGCGACCCTCGTCACTTCGTCGGCGAAGGCGGAGAGCTGGTCGACCATGGTGTTGATCGTCGACTTGAGCTCCAGGATCTCGCCCTGCGCGTCGACGGTGATCTTCTGGGACAGGTCGCCGTTGGCGACGGCGGTGGTGACCTGGGCGATGTTGCGGACCTGTGAAGTCAGGTTGGAGGCCATGAAGTTGACGTTGTCGGTGAGGTCCTTCCAGACCCCGGACACGCCCCGCACCTGCGCCCGGCCGCCCAGCTGCCCCTCGGTGCCGACTTCGCGGGCCACGCGGGTGACCTCGTCGGCGAAGGCGGACAGCTGGTCGACCATCGTGTTCACGGTCAGCTTCAGTTCGAGCAGCTCGCCGGTCGCCTCGACCGTGACCGTACGGGTCAGATCGCCACGGGCCACCGCTGTGGTCACCGCCGCGATGTCGCGGACCTGCGCGGTCAGGCGCGAGGCCATGGTGTTCACGGCCTCGGTGACATCGCGCCAACTCCCGCTCAGGCCCTGGACCTTGGCCCGCCCGCCGAGCCGCCCCTCGGTGCCGACCTCTCTCGCGACCCGGGTCACCTCGCCGGTGAACAGCGACAGCTGGTCGACCATCTTGTTGACCGCCCGGCCGAGCCGGCGCAGATCGCCGCGCAGCTGCCGGTTGCCGTCGTGCAGATCGACGCGCTGGGTCAGATCGCCGCCCGCCACCGCGTCCAGAACCCGTGTCGCGTTCGCCGCCGGGACCACAAGGGCGTCGAGCAGGGTGTTCGCATGGCTGATGCCGGCGGTCCAGGCGCCCTGCCCGGGGCTGGCCGAAAGCCGCTCGTCGAGCCGCCCGTGCCGGACCACCTCCCGGCGCACCCGCATCAGCTCGTCGGTGAAGTGCTGGTTGCGCACGGCCATCTGGTTGAAGAGTGCGGCCAGCTCGGCCGGTATTCCCTCGTGGACTTCTTGGAGCCGTACCCGGAAGTCGCCGTCGCGCAGAGCGGTCATGGCGGCGAGCAGGGGGCGGAGTTCCGAGGTGCGGACCCAGCCGTCCTCGTCAGGTGGCATACCACTGTCTTTGTTCATGCGGGCCCACTTCGGTGACTCGGTGCTTATGGGCCCGCTCAGTCTGTCACTCTGTCGGTGTCGTGAGCGGCGCATTCGCGAGAACCGGTCAGGAGCCGCACCGTGGGACCCTTGCCAGCGCAGCGGGAGAGCATGAACCACCTGCATCCCCCGAACTCATACGACCCGTCCGAACGAGCACAGGCGCGGTCCGGCGCCCTCGCCGGGCCGAAACCGCCGGCGGCGCCCGGCGCGTGCCCGACCGCCCGCACCAGCCTCCCCGGCAACCCGCTCGCCCCGGCGGCCGCCCGGCGCTTCATACGAGCCGCCCTTGCCGACTGGGCCGGGACCGGCCCGGTCGCCTGCGCCCAAGTGCCGGAATTCACCGACCAGTTCGCCTACGACGCGGCGATCCTCGTGAACGAGCTGGTCACCAACGCGGTCGTCCACGCGGGCACGACCGTCGACCTGCTGTGCCGTCTGGAGACAGGAGACGGGCCGGAACCCGCCGCCCTCGTCATCGAGGTCTCCGACCGCCATCCCTCCCGTGCGGTACGCAGCGAACCGCGCCGGGCCCGGGACGAGCACGCGGCGTACGAGTACGGCCGCGGCCTCCATGTCGTCGCCGCCCTCGCCGAATGCTGGGGCATCACCTACCGCACCGGGCTGAAGACCGTCTGGGCCCGCCTCACCGTGGACCCCGGCGAGCCCACCGCGCCGCCCCCCGCCCACCGCGACGAACTCCTCCAACGCGGCCTGCGCGCCGCCGAGATCCTCGCCCCGACACCCCACCGCACCCCGCGGCGACACGACCACGACTGGATCAACCGGGGCGCCCTCTCCTTCCTCGCCGAGGCCTCCGACCTCCTCGCCGGGCAGTTCGACGAGGACATGATCGCCGCCCTGGCCGGACAGCTCCTGGTGCCCCGGCTCGCCGACTGGTGCGCGATCTGGCTCGACGAGGACGCGGGCGGCCCGCTCGCCGCGCCCCGCCTGGCCCGCGTCTGGCACGCGAAGGAGGCCGCCATCGAACCGCTGCGGGCCGCCGTCGAGAAGGAGCCGCCCCGGCTGCCCGCCTCCGCCCGCGGCGGCCCGGTGCCGATGCCCTGGCCCCGGACGGCCGAACTCGGCGCGGACGGCGCCGCACTGGCGTACCGGCTCGTCACGGGCGGCCGCGAAGTGGGCGTACTGCTGCTCGGCCGGGCCGGCCTGGCGCGCCTGCCCGACGAGGTCACCGGCCTGATCGAGGACTTCCTGCGCCGGGTGGCCCTCGCGATCGGCGCGGCCCGCCAGTACACCCGGCAGGCCACCATCAGCAGGGTGCTCCAACGCGGCCTGCTGCCCGCCCGGGTCGCCGAGATCCCCGGCATCGACAGCGCCTTCGTCTACGAGCCGAGCAACCAGGCCCTGGCGGGCGGCGACTTCTACGACGTCTTCCCCGGCGCCGACGGACGCTGGTGCTTCGCACTCGGCGACGTCCAGGGCAGCGGCCCCGAAGCCGCCGTGGTGACCGGCCTCGCCCGGCCCTGGCTGCGCCTGCTCGCCCGCGAGGGGTACGAGGTGCACGAAGTCCTCGACCGCCTCAACCAGCTGCTCGTCGACGACGCCACCGAAGCGGCCGAGGCATCGGTCCGCCTCGCGACGGCGGACCCCGCGGGGGAAGCCGACGGCCCGCAGATCCGCTTCCTCTCCCTCCTTTACGGAGAGCTCGTACCGGACCCCGACGGCGCCTCGTTCCGCTGCACCCTGGCCAGCGCCGGACACCCGCTGCCCCTGCTCCTCCGGCCCGACGGCTCGGTCCGGGCGGCCGCCGTCCCGCAGGTCCTGCTCGGCGTGGTCGAGGGCGCCCGCTACGAGAGCGAGAGCCTGCGCCTGACCTCGGGCGACACCCTGCTGTGCGTCACCGACGGGGTGACCGAGCGCCGCTCGGGCCCGCGCATGTTCGACGACGCCGACGGGCTCGCCACGGAACTGGCCGGCTGCGTCGGCCTGACCGCGTCCGGCGTGGCCGGCCGGATCAAGCAGGCGGTGTACGACTTCGCCGAGGTCCCGCCCGCGGACGATCTCGCGCTGCTCGTCCTGCGAGCGAGCTGAACCGACCCGCCCGCCGGGCCGGTCGAGGCAGGGGTGGGCGTGCCGGACAATGGGGGCATGCCTTCCGTACTGCCCGATGGTGAGCCCATGCCCGAGGACGGGTCGCTGCCCCGCCACGCCCTGGAAGGCGCAGGGGACCGGCCACTCGGCTTCTACCTGCATGTTCCGTACTGCGCCACACGCTGCGGCTACTGCGATTTCAACACGTACACGGCGAGCGAGCTGGTGGGCAGGGGCGGCGTCCTGGCCTCCCGCGACAACTACGCGGACATGGTCGTCGAGGAGATCCGCCTGGCCCGGAAGGTCCTTGCCGAGGACCCCCGCCCGGTGCGGACGGTGTTCGTCGGCGGCGGCACCCCCACGCTGCTCGCGGCAGCCGACCTCGTACGCATGCTGGCGGCGGTACGGGACGAGTTCGGCCTGGCCGAGGACGCGGAGATCACGACCGAGGCGAACCCGGAGTCGGTGGACCCGGCCTATCTCGCTGAGCTGCGGGCCGGCGGCTTCAACCGGATCTCCTTCGGCATGCAGAGCGCCCGCCAGCACGTCCTGAAGGTCCTCGACCGCACGCACACCCCGGGCCGGCCCGAGGCATGCGTCGCGGAGGCCCGCGCGGCGGGCTTCGACCACGTCAACCTGGACCTGATCTACGGCACCCCGGGCGAGAGCGACGAGGACTGGCGGGCCTCGCTCGCCGCGGCCGTCGGCGCCGGGCCCGACCACATCAGCGCGTACGCCCTGATCGTCGAGGAAGGCACCCAGCTCGCCCGCCGGATCCGGCGCGGCGAGGTCCCGATGACGGACGACGACGAGCACGCCGACCGCTACCTCATCGCGGACGAGGTGCTGGGCTCCGCGGGCTACTCCTGGTACGAGGTCTCGAACTGGTCCACCACACCCGCCGGGCGCTGCCTGCACAACGAGCTGTACTGGCGCGGGGCGGACTGGTGGGGAGCCGGTCCCGGCGCGCACAGCCATGTGGGCGGGGTGCGCTGGTGGAACGTGAAGCACCCGGGCGCGTACGCGGCGGCCCTGGCGGCTGGGCGCTCGCCCGGCGCGGGACGCGAGATCCTGGCGGGGGAGGACCGCAGGGTGGAACGCATCCTCCTGGAACTCCGCCTGCGTGAGGGCTGCCCGCTGACCCTGCTGCGCCCGGCGGGCCTGGCGGCGGCGTCCCGCGCGGCGGAGGAGGGCCTGCTGGACGCGGAGTCCTTCGCGTCCGGGCGGGCTGTTCTGACCCTGCGGGGTCGGCTGCTGGCGGATGCGGTGGTTCGGGACCTGGTGGACTGAGCGCGGGGTGCCGGTCTGCGCAGTTCCCCGCGCTCCTTAAGGGGCCGCCTTTCGGGCGCGGACCGTGCCGGGTTGCTCGCGCAGTTCCCCGCGCCCCTTAAACCCGTCTTCGGCCTCGGGCCGTGGGTGGCTGGTCGCGCAGTTCCCCGCGCCCCTGACAGCACCGGGTACGGGCACCTCCAGCCTGTCACGGGGGTCCCCCCTGGCCCTTAAGGCCTTGGGGGAGTTTGAGGACGAGCGCCCTTCAGGCGCGACGGGGTCTGGGGCGGAGCCCCGGTGCATCCTGCCCAGCCCCGGTACCCAGCACCCCCCCCGGAGGGCTACGGCGCAGTCACGAAGTCGATCAGGCGCTCCACCGACCCCAGCAGCGACGGATCCAGGTCCTTGTACGACCGCACCCCCGACAGGATCCGCTGCCAAGCGGCCCCCGTGTTCTCGGGCCACCCCAACGCCCGGCACACCCCCGTCTTCCAGTCCTGCCCACGCGGCACGACCGGCCACTCCCCGATCCCCACGGACGCCGGTTTCACGGCCTCCCACACGTCGATGTACGGATGCCCCACCACCAGCACATCCGGATGCGTCACGGACGCCGCGATGCGGGACTCCTTCGAGCCCGGGACCAGGTGGTCCACCAGAACCCCCAGCCGTGCGTCCGGCCCGGGTGCGAACTCGGCGACGATCGCCGGCAGGTCGTCGATGCCCTCCAGGTACTCGACGACCACGCCCTCGATCCGGAGGTCGTCCCCCCAGACCCGTTCCACGAGCTCCGCGTCGTGGCGCCCCTCGACATAGATCCGCCCGGTCCGGGCGACCCGGGCCCGCGCCCCCGGCACGGCCAGCGATCCGGAAGCGGTACGGGCCGGGCGTACGGGGGCGGACGCGGAGGGGCGTACGAGGGTGACGACCTTGCCCTCCAGGAGGAAGCCGCGGGGTGCGAGCGGGAAGACGCGGTGCTTGCCGAAGCGGTCCTCCAGGGTGACCGTCGGCCCCTCGGCCGTCTTCTCGCAGCGGATCACGGCTCCGCAGAATCCGGTGGAGGCCTCCTCGACGACGAGGTCGGTCTCGGCAGGCACCTCGGGCACGGGCGCCTGCTTCTTCTTCCAGGGCGGGGTGAGATCGGGGCTGTAGCTACGCATGGGGCCATTATTCGGGGTGGTCGGGGGCGGAGGGGGCGGCCCCCGCAGATGTGGCGTGGCGGGGGCCGGATCAGGGCGGCCCGGCCTACAACACCCCGAACCGCACCGCGAGTTGATCCCGCTGGGCCCGTACGAACGCCGCGTCCACCACCGCCCCGTGCCCCGGCACGTACACCGCGTCCTCGCCGCCCAGCGAGAGCAGCCGGTCCAGGGCGGCCGGCCAGCGTGAGGTCACCGCGTCGTCGCCCGCCTGCGGCTCGCCCGACTCCTCGACCAGGTCGCCGCAGAAGACGATCTCCGGCGAGTCGCCGGTCGCGGGGACGAGGACAGCGAGGTCGTGGCCGCTGTGACCCGGGCCGACGTTGGCGAGCAGCACCTGGCGGCCGCCCAGGTCCAGCGTCCACTCGCCGCACACCGCGTGGTGCGGCACGACAAGCAGGTCGGCCGCCTCGGCGGCGTCCTCGGCGGACACGCCCTGTTGGGCGGCGGAGTCGCGCACCTCCTCGCGGACCAGGGCACGCTCGATGCCGACCGCGCCGTACACCTCGGCGCCGGAGAACGCGGCCGTGCCCAGAACGTGGTCGAAGTGGGGGTGGCTGAGCGCGATGTGGGTCACACGGCGGCCGAAGAGGGCCTCCGCCTGCGCCCGGAGTTCGGCGCCCTCGCGGAGCGTCGCACCGGTGTCGTACAAGAGGAGCGAGCTCTCCCCGGCGATCAGCCCGGCCGTGGCGTCCCAGACCGGCAGGCGCCTGCGCCCGACCCCGTCACCAAGGCGCTCCCAGCCGAACTCTTCCCAACTGACGTCCATGACGCGACGCTATCCGCAATCGACCGGCGACGCCGCACGGTAGCGTGGTCGGCCGCCCTTGCTAGGGGCGTACCGGTCGGCCGTACACTGGCCGGGGGATTGCTGGCACTCGAACACAGTGAGTGCCAAACGGACGAGAGCTGGAGGTGTGCGCGATGCTCAGTGAACGCAGGCTTGAAGTGCTGCGCGCCATCGTCCAGGACTATGTCGGCACCGAGGAGCCGGTGGGGTCCAAGGCCCTGACCGAGCGGCATGCCCTTGGCGTGTCCCCGGCGACCGTGCGCAACGACATGGCCGTCCTGGAGGAGGAGGGGTTCATCGCCCAGCCCCACACCAGCGCCGGCCGGATCCCGACCGACAAGGGATACCGGCTCTTCGTCGACCGGCTCGCGGGCGTCAAGCCCCTGTCGTCGCCGGAGCGCCGCGCGATCCAGAACTTCCTGGACAGCGCGGTCGACCTGGACGACGTCGTGGCCCGTACGGTGCGGCTGCTCGCGCAGCTGACCCGGCAGGTGGCGGTCGTCCAGTACCCGTCGCTGACCCGGTCCACGGTGCGGCATGTGGAGCTTCTCTCACTCGCCGCGGCCCGGCTGATGCTGGTGCTGATCACCGACACCGGGCGCGTCGAGCAGCGCATGGTCGACTGCCCGGCGCCGTTCGGCGAGGCCTCCCTCGCGGACCTGCGGGCCCGGCTCAACGCACGGGTGGTGGGGCGCCGCTTCGCGGACGTGCCGCAGCTGGTGCAGGACCTGCCGGAGTCCTTTGAACCGGAGGACCGAGGAACCGTTTCGACGGTCCTCGCCACCCTCCTCGAAACCCTGGTCGAAGAGACCGAGGAGCGGCTGATGATCGGCGGAACCGCCAATCTCACCCGCTTCGGACACGACTTCCCGCTGACCATCAGGCCGGTGCTGGAGGCGCTGGAGGAGCAGGTCGTGCTCCTCAAGCTGCTCGGCGAGGCCAAGGAATCGGGCATGACCGTACGCATCGGGCACGAGAACAACGCCCATGAGGGACTGAACTCCACGTCCGTCGTATCGGTCGGCTACGGTTCCGGCGGCGAGGCGGTCGCCAAACTCGGCGTGGTCGGACCGACCCGCATGGATTACCCCGGAACGATGGGAGCGGTACGCGCAGTGGCACGTTACGTCGGACAGATCCTGGCGGAGTCGTAAGTGGCCACGGACTACTACGCCGTACTCGGCGTGCGCCGCGACGCATCACAGGACGAGATCAAGAAGGCGTTCCGGCGCCTCGCACGCGAACTCCACCCGGATGTGAATCCGGACCCGAAGACGCAGGAGCGCTTCAAGGAGATCAACGCCGCGTACGAGGTGTTGTCGGACCCGCAGAAGAAGCAGGTGTACGACCTCGGCGGGGACCCGCTGTCGTCGTCGGGCGGCGGAGGCGGGGCCGGCGGCTTCGGCGCGGGCGGCTTCGGCAACTTCTCGGACATCATGGACGCCTTCTTCGGCACGGCCTCGCAGCGCGGCCCGCGCTCGCGGACCCGCCGTGGCCAGGACGCCATGATCCGCCTGGAGATCGACCTCAACGAGGCGGCCTTCGGCACCACCAAGGAGATCCAGGTCGACACCGCCGTGGTGTGTACGACCTGTTCGGGCGAGGGCGCGGCCCCCGGCACCTCCGCGCAGACCTGTGACATGTGCCGCGGCCGCGGCGAGGTGTCCCAGGTCACCCGGTCCTTCCTGGGCCAGGTCATGACGTCGCGGCCCTGCCCCCAGTGCCAGGGCTTCGGCACCGTGGTCCCCACCCCGTGCCCGGAGTGCGCGGGCGACGGGCGCATCCGCTCGCGGCGCACCCTCACGGTGAAGATCCCGGCCGGTGTCGACAACGGCACCCGGATCCAGCTCGCGGGCGAGGGCGAGGTCGGCCCCGGCGGCGGCCCCGCCGGCGACCTGTACGTGGAGATCCACGAGCTGGCGCACGACGTGTTCCAGCGCCGCGGCGACGATCTGCACTGCACGGTCACCATCCCCATGACGGCGGCGTCGCTCGGCACGAAGGTGCCGCTCCAGACGCTCGACGGCATGGAGGAGGTGGACATCCGCCCGGGCACCCAGTCCGGCCAGTCCATCCCGCTGCACGGCCGCGGCATCACGCATCTGCGCGGCGGCGGCCGCGGTGACCTCATCGTGCACGTCGAGGTCCTGACCCCGAGCAAGCTGGACCCCGCGCAGGAGGACCTGCTGCGCCAGCTGGCCAAACTCCGCGGAGAGGAACGCCCCACGGGCCAGTTCCAGCCGGGCCAGCAGGGCCTGTTCTCCCGCCTGAAGGACGCGTTCAACGGGCGCTGAGTTCTGGGAGGGGGCTACGGGTTGACCCGTAGCCCCCTTTTTTCTGTTCTGGGAGCAGGGTGGCCAGGGTCACCCACCCCGGGAGGAACAGGCGATTCGGTGCGAGAGCAACAGCGTGGCACGATGCGGGCATGGCTTTGACCGATCTCTGCCGGTATCCGATCGTGCAGGCGCCCATGGCGGGCGGCGCCTCCGGTCCGGCGCTGGCCGCGGCCGTCTCCGAGGCCGGAGGGCTCGGGTTCCTGGCCGCCGGGTACAAGACCGCCGACGGCATGTACCAGGAGATCAAGCAGCTGCGGGGGCTGACGAACCAGCCCTTCGGAGTCAACCTGTTCCTGCCGCAGGACCCGCACACCGACCCCGCCGCCATCGAGGTCTACCGCCACCAACTGGCCGGCGAGGCGTCCTGGTACGAGACCGCGCTCGGCGACGCCGACGGCGGGGGCGACGACAACTACGAGGCCAAGCTGGCGATCCTGCGCGAGGACCCGGTGCCCGTGGTCTCGTTCACCTTCGGCTGCCCCGAGCGCCCGGTGTTCGACGCCTTCGCGAAGGTCGGTACGTACACGATTGTCACCGTGACCACCCCCCAGGAGGCACAGGCCGCGCAGTGGGCGGGGGCCGACGCGGTGTGTGTGCAGGGCGTCGAGGCGGGCGGCCATCAGGGCACCCACCGGGACGATCCGCAGGCCGGCGGGGACGGCATCGGGCTGCTCACGCTGATCGGGCTCGTCCGGGAGACGGTCCAGCTGCCGATCGTCGCGGCGGGCGGCCTGATGCGCGGCGCGCAGATCGCGGCGGTGCTCGCGGCGGGCGCGGACGCGGCACAGCTGGGCACGGCGTTCCTGGTGTGCCCGGAGTCGGGCGCGAACGTGCTGCACAAGCAGGCCCTGACCAACCCGCTCTTCGTGCGTACGGAGTTGACGCGGGCGTTCTCCGGGCGGCCCGCGCGGGGCCTGGTGAACCGTTTCATGCGGGAGCACGGGCCGTACGCCCCCGCCGCCTACCCCCAGGTGCACCAGCTCACCGCGGGCCTGCGCAAGGCCGCGGCCGGGGCCGGTGACCCCCAGGGCATGGCGCTCTGGGCGGGCCAGGGCCACCGCCTCGCCCGGGAGCTCCCGGCGGGGCGGCTCGTCGAAGTCCTGGCGGCCGAACTCGACGACGCGGCAGCGGAGTTGACCCAGACACTGCAGAACCTGAGAAACATGAGGAGTGAGTCATGACCGCCCCGGTCTTCGTTGTCGACAAGGTGCCGGTCGGCGGCGAGTTCGTCCTGGACGGGGCGGAGGGCCGGCACGCCGTCTCCGTCAAACGGCTGCACGCGGACGAGGAAGTGACCCTGACCGACGGCGCCGGGAACCGGGCGGACGCCGTGGTCGTCGCGGCCGAGGGCAAGGACCGCCTGGTCGTACGCGTCACGGCGTACGCGACCGAGGAGGAGCCCGCGGTACGGATCACCGTGGTGCAGGCGCTGCCCAAGGGCGACCGGGGCGAGGTCGCCGTGGAGACGATGACCGAGACCGGCGTCGACGCGATCGTGCCGTGGCAGGCCGGGCGCTGCATCACCCAGTGGAAGGGCGAGCGCGGCCTCAAGTCCCTTGCGAAATGGCGCAGTACGGCCCGGGAGGCGGGCAAGCAGTCCCGCCGGGTGCGCTTCCCGGACGTCCGGGAGGCGATGACGACGAAGCAGGTCGCGGCGCTCCTCGCGGAGGCGGACCTGGCGATGGTCCTGCACGAGGACAGGGCCGCCGCCTCGGCCGCCCTGGCCACGGCCGACCTCCCCACCCGGGGCGAGATCGTCCTGGTGGTCGGCCCGGAGGGCGGCGTCTCGCCCGAGGAACTGGTCACGTTCGCCGCGGCGGGCGCGAAGCCGTACCGGCTGGGAAGCAGCGTGCTGCGCACGTCGACGGCGGGGACGGTGGCGGCGGCGGTGCTGATGGCCCGGACCGGGCGCTGGTCCTGACCGGCCCGCGTCCGGCGGCGGGTGACTCGATCCCTGGCCGGGACACACCAAAAGGCGAGCGGATGGCCGCAAGGGGTCTACCGAACCCGGGGCCGCGGTGGCACCCTGGCGCTCATGGGGGCCAAGAGGTCGCACCGCACGGAACCGCACACCGCCCGCCGCAGGGTGTACCGCACCCTGCTGGCGCCGGCCATGGCCGCGCTGGCGGTCGGCGGGGTCGCCGCCTGCGATCCCGTCGGCGGACTCAACTCCGCCGCCGTCGCGGTCACCACGGACCAGACGGCGACAGCCGCCCTGCAGCGCGCGCACGTCGACATCAAGTGGCTGACCTGTACGGCCAACCTCAAGGGCGGCCCCAGCGCGACCCCCTCGGCCGGCAGCACCACGAAGCAGGTCGCCGACGTGAACTGCCAGGGCGAGACCAAGGACGGCAAGCCGATCACCGTCAAGGGAACGGTCACCCAGGAGGTCGAAGGCCGCTGCGTCAAGGGCGACCTGACCGCCAAGGTCGCCGACAAGACCGTCTTCCACGTCAGCGTGCTCGGCAACTGCAACGCCCCCGCCCCGACGACGGGCCCCGGCACCCCCGCCCCCGGCGGCCGGCCCACGGTCACGGTGACCGTAACCGTCACGGAGTCCTTCCGGGGCAAGTAGCACGCGGCGCACGAGCCGAGCAACGCCCCCCCCGTGAGCTCCGTGAGCCGGAACCCCAGAACGCGTTGAGTAGCATGCGGTTACCTGATCAACGCGACCAAGGAGGACCGGACCGTGGCCGGAGAACCGCAGGCCGACTGCCTGTTCTGCAAAATCGTCTCGGGCGATGTCCCGGCGACCATCGTGCGGGAGACCGGGACGACCGTGGCCTTCCGCGACATAAACCCCCAGGCGCCCACCCACGTCCTGGTCATCCCGAAGGTCCACCACCCCGACGCCGCGGCCCTCGCCGCCGCCGAACCGACGATCCTCGCGGACGTGGTGCGCGAGGCCGGGGAGGTCGCCCGCGAGGAGAAGATCGACGGCACCGGCTACCGGATCGTCTTCAACACCGGCAGCGGCGCCGGCCAGACCGTCTTCCACGCGCACGCGCACGTCCTGGGCGGCCGCGGCCTCCAGTGGCCGCCCGGATAAAGAGCCTGTTCGGACACTTACTCCAACCACCCCGCACAGTCCGCACAGCAAGGCAACCCACCGTGTCCGTACGTGAATTGGTGGTGCTCGGCACCGCCAGCCAGGTCCCCACCCGGCACCGCAACCACAACGGCTATCTGCTGCGCTGGGACGGCGAGGGCATCCTCTTCGACCCCGGCGAGGGCACTCAGCGGCAGATGCTGCGGGCCGGGGTCGCCGCCCACGACATCAACCGGATCTGCGTCACGCACTTCCACGGCGACCACTCGCTGGGCCTGGCCGGGGTGATCCAGCGGATCAACCTCGACCGGGTCCCGCACCCGGTCACCGCGCACTACCCGCTCAGCGGCGAGCACTTCTTCGAACGGCTGCGGTACGCCACCGCCTACCGCGAATCCGTGCCGCTTCGCCAGGCGCCGGTCGCGGGGGAGGGCGCGATGCTGGCCGCGACGGCCTCGTACAGCCTTCAGGCGCGCCGCCTTTCGCACCCCGTCGAGTCGTACGGCTACCGGATCGTCGAGCCGGACGGCCGCCGGATACTGCCCGAGCTGCTCGCCGAGCACGGCATCAAGGGCCCCGACGTGGGACGCCTCCAGCGCGAGGGCGAGCTGAACGGCGTCACCCTCGACGACGTCAGCGAGGTCCGGCGGGGACAGCGGTTCGCCTTCGTCATGGACACCCGCCTGTGCGAGGGCGTGAGCGCGCTGGCCGACGGCTGCGACATGCTGGTCATCGAGTCGACGTTCCTCGACGGAGACTTCCAACTGGCCCTGGACCACGGCCACTTGACGGTGGGTCAGGCGGCGGCGGTGGCCCGTGACGCGGGCGTACGCCACTTGGTCCTCACGCACTTCTCGCAGCGGTACTCGGACCCGGACGAATTCGAGCGCCAGGCACGGGCCGCCGGGTACGACGGCGAACTGACCGTGGCCGCCGACCTGATCAGGGTCCCGGTCCCCAAACGCGCGCCCTGAGCGCCATCACCTGAAGCCGCCACCAGCCGCCGCCATCTGAAGCACCCGCCGAAGCCCCTGAAGCACCACCCCCCCTGGAAAGTCCCCCATGCCCCTCCCCATCCCCAAGGCCGAACTCCACCTCCACATCGAAGGCACCCTCGAACCCGAGCTGGCCTTCGAACTCGCCGCCCGCAACGGCGTCGAGCTGCCGTACGCCGACACCGAGGAGCTGCGCAAGGCGTACCTCTTCGACGACCTGCAGTCCTTCCTGAACCTGTACTACTCGCTGATGACGGTGCTCCGGACGGAGGACGACTTCGCCTCGCTGGCCGACGCGTACCTGACCCGGGCCGCCGCCCAGGGCGTGCGCCACGCCGAGATCTTCTTCGACCCGCAGGCGCACATCGCGCGGGGCGTGCCCATCGGCACGGTGGTGGAGGGCCTGTGGCGCGCCCTGTCCGTGAGCGAGGAGCAGCACGGGATCTCGACCCGCCTCATCCTCTGCTTCCTGCGGGACGAGTCGGCCGAGTCGGCGCTGCTCACACTGGAGGCGGCCCGGCCCTACCTGGACCGGATCACGGGCGTCGGGCTCGACTCGGCGGAGGTCGGCCACCCCCCGGCCAAGTTCCGCGAGGTGTACGAGCTGGCCGCCGCGCTCGGGCTGCGCAGGGTGGCGCACGCGGGGGAGGAGGGGCCGCCGGAGTACATCACCGAGGCGCTCGACGTGCTGGGCGTGGAGCGCATCGACCACGGCCTGCGCGCGCTGGAATCCCCGGAACTGGTGGCCCGCCTGGCCCGGGACCGCATCCCCCTCACCCTGTGCCCCCTCTCGAACGTACGGCTGCGCGCGATCGACACCCTGGAGGACCACCCGCTGCCCGCGATGATGGACGCGGGGCTGCTGTGCACGGTCAACTCCGACGACCCGGCGTACTTCGGGGGGTACGTGGACGACACGTTCCACGCGGTGCGGGAGGCGCTCGGGGTGTCCCGCGAGCGCCTTCGGGAGTTGGCGCGGAACTCGTTCGAGGCGGCGTTCCTGGACGACGAGGAGGCGCGGCGGGAGCGGTACCTGGCCGAGGTGGAGGCGTACGACTTCGACACGGAGTAGCCCCCACCCCGCCCCGCCCCTTCCCGAGGAGTGTCACAGCGGGAAGCGGTGGGGCGGGGAAGGCTAGGACGCCAGGACCTTGCGGCGGCGCCTCGCTCGCGAGGTGATCGGGATCTCCGCGACCTCCTGCTCCGGCACCCCGATCTGCGGAAGCAGCGCGGACGAGGCCCCCGCCCGGCCCGCGGCCACGGCCGCCGCCGCACCGCCCCGGCGCCGGATGGAGCCCGGGACGAGCGGCCGCCCGGCCGTGTGCAGTGCGACCGCCGTCATCGGCGCGGCGATCAGCAGGAGCAGCGTGCACAGCACGAACCCCATGACCCGGTACCCCGCGTACTCCGAGAGCAGGCTGCCCGTGAGCGGCCCGCAGGCCACCCCGAGCGAGGAGGCCGAGCCGGCGAGTACCGCCCAGCGGCCGCGCGGGTCGAGCGACGCGGACAGGCCGATCAGGTACGAGAGGACCACGGGGTAGAAGACGTTCCAGAGGATCTCGCCGGACGCGAAGGACACCAGGCCCCGCGCCGACGAACTCGCCACGATGCAGCACGCGATGATCGCCGTACCCGCCCCGATCGGCACCGCCCGCCCGAGCCGCGCGCCGAGCGCACCCGCACCGAGTACGCCGAGCAGCCCCGCGCCGAGCCCCGCCGCGAACACCATGCCGACGGTGACCTCGGTCAGCCCGGCCTGGGTGAGGCCGATCCGCCCGCTCACCCCCCACAGCGCGTTCTGCGCGAGGGACCAGCAGAGCATGGTCGCGGCCAGGACCGTACCGGAGCGGCGGTGGGGGAGCCGTACGCCCATGGGCTCGACGGTGTCCACCGGCCGGCCCGGTCCGTAGCTGTCCGGAAGCCGCCGCGTCGCGGGCCACACCAGCGCCGCCACCACCGCGATCGCGGCCAGCGGCGTCGCGTGCCCGCCGCCGAGGTGAGGGATCGTCAGATAGAGCGCGCCCGCCGTCGCGGAGACCGAGAGCAGGCCCAGCGTGGAGGCCCGGTGGGGGTCGCGCTGGGCGGCGATACCGGCGGCGGCCACCGCCGTGGCCGTACCGGAGCCGAGGCCGCCGACCACCGCGCCCGCCACCACGAGCGGGACCAGGGTGGTCAGGGCGGCGCCGCCGTACCCCGTGATCGCGAGGAGCAGGCCGAGCCTGGCGAGGCGGCGCGGGCCGTGCCGCTCGACTCGTGAGGCCAGGGTGAAACCGGCCGTCGCCGAGCTCAGCAGCAGGGTGGAGCCGACCAGTCCGGCCTCTGCGGGCGAGAGCCCGAGCCCGGCTGAGAGGCGGCCGACGACGGTGGGAAGGAGGTACGCGGCGAGGTAACCGGCGGTGAAGACGGCGACCAGGGGCCAGGCGGCACGAGAGCGTGCGGACATGGGCGTTCCAAGGAACAGTGCCCGTGGGGCAGGGAGGTCAAAGAGGGGGGATGCGCCCGGTGTTGTACGGGAACGCGGGCCCAATTTGTATCAAGCGTCCGGAGTGCGCGAAAAGCCGAGAGTCAGTGATCTGGGTCACATGTTGTTTGGCCTGGGGTTGGTCGGGTAAATGAGCGAATTTCTCTCCGGGGGAGGGGAGTTGGGGCGGTCGCCGGAGGACGGCACCCTTGACGTCGAGAAGTTCACATACCTAGTCTCAATTCTTATTGATGGACGAGATCTTTATTGATTTCTCTTGATCGCATGAGGAGTGATGGGTCGTGCGCGGACAGCGGATCGCCGAGGTGCGGCTCACCCCCGTCCTCATCTCCGACCCCCCGCTCCTCAACGTCCAGGGTGTGCACCAGCCCTATACGCCCCGCCTGGTCGTCGAGGTCGTCACGGCCGACGGGATCACCGGGCTCGGCGAGACGTACGGCGACACCGCATACCTCGAACTGGCCCGCCCGTTCGCCGAGGCGCTGATCGGGCACGACCTCGCCGACCTCAATGAGATGTTCACGTTGATGAACAAGATCGGGGTGGCTGACTCCCTGGTGGACGACTCGGTCGACGTCGGCGGGCTGCGCGGCGCCCGGACCGCCGACAAGCTGCGCCTGTCCGTCGTCTCCGCGTTCGAGGTGGCCTGCCTGGACGCGCTCGGCAAGGTCCAGGGCGTGCCCGTCCACACCCTGCTCGGCGGCAGGATCCGCGACAGCGTGGAGTACAGCGCCTACCTCTTCTACCGCTGGGCCGAACACCCGGGCGGCGCGGGCGAGAAGGATTCCTGGGGTGCGGCCCTCGACCCCGCCGGGATCGTCGAGCAGGCCCGCCGCTTCGTCCGCGAGCACGGCTTCACCTCCTTCAAGCTCAAGGGCGGTGTCTTCCCGCCCGAGCAGGAGATCGCCGCGATCCGCGCCCTGGCCGCCGCCTTCCCCGGCCACCCGCTCCGGCTCGACCCCAACGGCGGCTGGACGCCCCGGACCTCGCTCGGGGTCGCCGCCGAACTCGCGGACGTACTCGAATACCTGGAGGACCCGGCGCCGGGCACGGCCGCGATGGCCGAGGTGTCCCGGGGCACGGGCGTGCCGCTCGCCACCAACATGTGCGTGACGACGTTCCCCGAGATCCGGCAGGCGTTCCTGACCGACGCCGTCCAGGTGGTCCTGTCCGACCACCACTACTGGGGCGGCCTTCGCAACACACGCGAACTGGCCGCGATCTGCCGGGCGTTCGGGGTGGGCATGTCCATGCACTCCAACACCCACATGGGGATCAGCCTCGCCGCCATGACCCACGTCGCGGCGACCGTCCCCAACCTCGACTACGCCTGCGACACCCACTACCCGTGGCAGACCGAAGACGTGATCACCACCCGGCACGTGTTCCGCGACGGGCGCCTGAAGGTTTCCGACGCCCCCGGACTCGGCGTCGAACTCGACCCCGTCGAACTCGCCCGCCTCCACCGGCGCTGGCTCGACGACGACGGCACCCTGCGCGACCGCGACGACGCGGCCGCGATGCGCCGGGCACCGGAGCACGCGGACTGGACGACTCCGGTGCTGCCGCGCTGGTAGCGGCCCCCGGCGGGCGTACATCGGGCAGACTTGCCAGATCTGTACGCGAACGGAGAGCCCGCCGTGACGACACGATCCAGCAGAGAGCAGCCGCCCCACGAGCCCCAGCGGCCCGGCCCGCAGTCCCCGCCCGAGCGCGGTCACGCGCCCGCCGAATGGCACCGTCCAGCCGGCGCCGACTCCCCGCCCGAGCACCGTCACGCCCCGGGCGCCGAGCCGCGCCGGTCCGCCCGGCTCGACCCGCTCGACGGGCTGCGGGACCCGCGCGATCCGCCCTGCGACGTCTTCCTCACCGGCACGGTCTTCCTCGACATCATCTTCACCGGGCTCGACTCCGCCCCCGTCCGCGGCACCGAGTCCTGGGCGCGCGGCATGGGTTCGAGCCCCGGCGGCGTCGCCAACATGGCCACCGCGCTCGCCCGCCTCGGCCTGCGCACCTCGCTGGCCGCGGCCTTCGGCGACGACCACTACGGCGAGTACTGCTGGGACGCGCTCGAACAGGGCGAGGGCATCGACCTGTCGCTGTCGCGCACCGTGCCCGGCTGGCACTCCCCGGTCACCGTCTCCATGGCGTACGAGGGCGAACGCACGATGGTCAGCCACGGCCACGAGGCGCCCCACGAACTGTCCGCGCCCAACTGCCCGCCCCGCGCCCGGGCCGCCGTCGCCTCCCTGGCGCCGGGACGGCGCGAGGGCTGGATCGCGGACGCGGCACGCTCCGGCGCCCGGGTCTTCGCGGACGTCGGCTGGGACGACACCGGCCGCTGGGACCTGGCGGAGCTCCCCGACCTCGAACACTGCGAGGCGTTCCTGCCCAACGCGGCCGAGGCGATGGCCTACACCCGCACCGACTGCCCGCGCGCGGCGGCCCGCGCCCTGGCCGACAAGGTGCCGCTCGCGGTGGTGACGATGGGGTCCGAGGGCGCGTACGCGGTGGACGGCGCGACGGGCGAGACGGCGGACGTACCGGCCATCGAGGTGGAGGCTCTGGACCCGACCGGAGCGGGTGACGTCTTCGTGGCGGGCTTCGTCACCGGCACCCTGGCCGGGTGGCCCCTCGCGGACCGGCTCGCCTTCGCGGGGCTCACGGCGGCGCTGTCGGTCCAGGAATTCGGGGGCTCGCTGTCGGCGCCGGGATGGGCGGAGATCGCGGGCTGGTGGCAGAAGGTCCGCACCCTGGCCCACCAGGACCCCTCGGCCCTGCGCCGCTACACCTTCCTGACCGACCTCCTCCCGGGCGCCGCCCGCACCTGGCCCCTGAGAAGAGCCGTCCCCACCCTGGGCTTCCGCCACCCGGTCTGACCTCCGGCCAGGAGCAGGGTGGAAAACCCCTCGGACGCCCGCGCGGCAAGTCGTACGCTTGGTAATCCAGAGGCTCTCGATCAGCGAGAACCCTGCAACGGGAGGTATGCGCAGGCCACAGAGCCGGCCCATGACTCACACACCCACACACCCGCAGGCGCACGCCCAGATCACCATCCCGGCCAAGCACCCCATGGTGACCATCCTGGGTTCGAGCGACTCCCTGCTGCGCGTGATCGAGAAGGCCTTCCCGTCGGCCGACATACACGTACGGGGCAATGTGATCAGCGCCGTGGGGGACGCGACGGAAGTCGCCCTCATTCAGCGGCTGTTCGACGAGATGATGCTGGTGCTCCGCACCGGACAGTCGATGACGGAGGACGCAGTGGAACGCTCGATCGCCATGCTCCGGGCCAATGGCAGTGCCAACGGCAACGGAGCCAATGGGGACGGACACCGCGAGACACCCGCCGAGGTGCTCACGCAGAACATCCTCTCCAGCCGCGGCCGCACCATCCGCCCCAAGACCCTCAACCAGAAGCGGTACGTCGACGCGATCGACAAGCACACGATCGTCTTCGGCATCGGCCCCGCCGGTACCGGCAAGACCTATCTCGCCATGGCCAAGGCGGTCCAGGCCCTGCAGTCCAAGCAGGTCACCCGGATCATCCTGACCAGACCGGCCGTGGAGGCCGGAGAGCGCCTGGGCTTCCTGCCCGGCACGCTCTACGAGAAGATCGACCCGTACCTGCGCCCGCTGTACGACGCCCTGCACGACATGCTCGACCCGGACTCGATCCCGCGCCTGATGGCGGCGGGCACGATCGAGGTGGCGCCGCTGGCGTACATGCGGGGTCGTGCGCACCCGACGTTCACGAACGTCCTCACGCCGGACGGCTGGCGCCCCATCGGGGACCTTCAGGTGGGCGACCTGGTCATGGGCTCGAACGGTGAGCCGACCCCGGTACTCGGTGTCTACCCGCAGGGTGAGAAGGACATCTATCGCGTCTCGGCCCAGGACGGTTCGTGGACGCTGTGCTGCGGCGAGCACCTGTGGACGGTCAGGACACGCGACGACAAGCGCCGCGACAAGCCGTGGCGGGTCCTGGAGACCCAGGAGATGATCGGCAACCTGCGGGCGGCCCACGCCCGACGGTTCGAGTTGCCGATGCTCACCGCTCCGGTCAGCTTCCCGGAGCGCGAAGTACCCATGGACCCCTATGCGCTGGGTCTGCTCCTCGGTGACGGTTGCCTGACGGGATCCACCACCCCGTCCTTCGCCACCGAGGACGCCGAACTCGCTCAGGCGTTGGAGGCTGCCCTCCCGGGAGTCTCCGTCCGGCACAAGGGCGGCCCCGACTACGTTCTCAACAGGGTGAAGTCGCCCGGCGACGTGGTGACCCTGGAGAACCCGGTGACCGGCATGCTGCGAGAGCTGGACCTCGTCGGCACGCGCTCGCACTCCAAGTTCGTGCCGAACGACTACCTGTACAACACGGCAGAGGTCCGCCTTGCTGTGCTCCAGGGCCTCCTCGACTCCGACGGCGGTCCGGTCAGGCAGAACGACCGCACCTGCCGCATCCAGTACTCGACCGCGTCGATCATCCTGCGGGACGACGTCATCGCGCTTGTCCAGTCGCTGGGCGGTGTCGCCTACACCCGGCGCCGACCGGCCGAGGGGCGGAAGCGGGGCAGCGCCCCGGCCGCCCACCGATACGACTCCCACGTCGTCGACATCCGTCTCCCTGAAGGCATCGAGCCCTTCCGCCTCACCCGCAAGCGCGACACGTACCACGCGGCGGGAGGCGGCGGACGCCCCATGCGTTTCATCGACAGCATCGAGCCCGCAGGCCGCGAGGAGGCGGTCTGCATCCAGGTGGCCGCCGAGGACTCGCTGTACGTGACGCAGGACTACCTGCTGACGCACAACACGCTCAACGACGCGTTCATCATCCTCGACGAGGCGCAGAACACCAGCGCCGAGCAGATGAAGATGTTCCTGACCAGGCTCGGCTTCGACTCGAAGATCGTCATCACGGGTGACATCACCCAGGTCGACCTTCCGGGCGGCACGAAGAGCGGTCTGCGTCAGGTCCAGGACATCCTGGACGGCGTCGACGACGTGCACTTCTCCCGGCTCACCTCGCAGGATGTCGTACGGCACAAGCTCGTCGGCCGTATCGTCGACGCGTACGAGCAGTACGACAGCCGGCAGGACCAGAACGGTCACGGCGGCCGAAACGGGAAGTAGAGCAGAGCGCACCATGTCGATCGACGTCAACAACGAGTCCGGAACCGAGGTCGACGAGCAGGCGATCCTCGACATCGCCCGCTACGCCCTCACGCGGATGCGGATCCACCCGCTCTCCGAGCTGTCGGTGATCGTCGTGGACGCCGAGGCCATGGAGCAGCTGCACATCCAGTGGATGGACCTGCCGGGCCCGACCGATGTCATGTCCTTCCCGATGGACGAGCTGCGGCCGCCGGCGAAGGACGATGACGCGGCGGAGCCCCCGCAGGGCCTCCTCGGTGACATCGTGCTGTGCCCCGAGGTCGCCAAGAAGCAGGGCGAGGACGCCGAGACGCAGCACTCCATGGACGAGGAGCTCCAGCTCCTCACCGTCCACGGGGTGCTGCACCTGCTCGGCTACGACCACGAGGAGCCGGACGAGAAGGCCGAGATGTTCGGCCTCCAGGCGGCGATCGTGGACGGCTGGCGCGCGGAGAAGGGCCTGACCGGCCCCTCCCCGGCGCCGACCGTCTCATGACCGGCCAACTGATCGCGGGCGCCGTCGCGCTGGTCGTCGTCGCCTGGCTGGCGGCCTGCGCCGAGGCCGGCATCGCCCGTACGTCCTCCTTCCGCGCGGAGGAGGCCGTACGAACCGGCCGGCGCGGCAGCGCCAAGCTCGCCCAGATCGCCTCCGACCCGACGCGCTACCTGAACGTGGCGCTGCTCGTGCGGGTCGCCTGCGAGATGGCCGCCGGGGTCCTCGTCACCTACGTCTGCCTCGACGAGTTCGGCGAGACCTGGGCCGCGCTGCTCGTCGCCATCGGCGTGATGGTGCTCGTCTCCTACGTCGCCGTCGGCGTCTCGCCCCGCACCATCGGCCGCCAGCACCCGCTGAACACCGCGACGGCAGCGGCGTACGTGCTGCTGCCGCTGGCCAGGGTCATGGGGCCGATCCCGCAGCTCCTGATCCTGCTCGGCAACGCGCTCACTCCCGGAAAGGGCTTCCGCAAGGGGCCGTTCGCGTCCGAGGCCGAGCTGCGGGCGATGGTCGACCTCGCCGAGCAGGAGTCGCTGATCGAGGACGACGAGCGCCGGATGGTGCACTCGGTGTTCGAACTGGGCGACACCCTGGTGCGCGAGGTCATGGTGCCGCGCACCGACCTCGTCTGCATCGAGCGGTACAAGACGATCCGCCAGGCGCTCACCCTCGCCCTGCGCTCGGGTTTCTCGCGGATCCCGGTGACCGGCGAGAACGAGGACGACATCGTCGGGATCGTGTACCTGAAGGACCTGGTGCGCAAGACGCACATCAACCGGGACTCCGAGGCCGATCTCGTCTCCACCGCCATGCGGCCCGCGGCCTTCGTGCCCGACACCAAGAACGCCGGTGACCTGCTGCGCGAGATGCAGCAGCAGCGCAGCCACGTCGCGGTCGTCATCGACGAGTACGGCGGCACCGCGGGCATCGTCACCATCGAGGACATCCTGGAGGAGATCGTCGGTGAGATCACCGACGAGTACGACCGCGAACTCCCGCCGGTCACCGAGCTCGCGGACGGCTGCTTCCGGGTGACCGCCCGGCTCGACATCGGCGACCTGGGCGAGCTGTTCGGCTTCGACGAGTTCGACGACGAGGACGTGGAGACGGTGGGCGGGCTGCTCGCCAAGTCGCTCGGCCGGGTGCCGATCGCGGGCGCCTCCGCCGTGGTGGAACTGCCCGACGCACGAAGGCTGCGGCTCACCGCCGAGTCCCCGGCCGGCCGCCGCAACAAGATCGTCACCGTGCTCGTGGAGCCGACCGGGAACGACGACAAGAAGGGGAGCGCGGAGTGACACCGAAGCAACTGAGGGCGTTCTGCCTGGAGTTCAACGCCGTGACGGAGGAGTTCCCGTTCAACCCGGAGACCTCCGTCTTCAAGGTGCTCGGCAAGGTGTTCGCGCTCACCGCGCTCGACGGGAAGCCGCTCACCGTCAACCTCAAGTGCGACCCGGACGACGCGGTCCGGCTGCGCGAGGAGTACACCGCGATCGTGCCGGGCTGGCACATGAACAAGCGGCACTGGAACACCGTGAACGTGGCCGAGCTCCCGGACCGGCTGGTCCGGGAGCTCATCGAGGACTCGTACGACCTGGTGGTCGCCGGTCTGCCGAAGGCCGAGCGGCTCCGGCTCGACCGGGCCTGACCACTCAAGCCCGCGCGCGGGCGCGCAGGCCGAGGCCGATCAGGGTGGCCGCCGCGATCACGATCACCGCGTCGATCGCGAGCACGGTGCGCACCCCGTCGAACAGGGAGGCCTGCGTGGTGGCGAGCACGCCGAGCAGCGGGATGCCGACGGTCAGGCCGACCTGCTGGGTGGTGGTGACCAGGCCGGTCGCCAGGCCCTGCTCCTCGTCGGGGACGCCGCTGGTCACGGTCACGCCGTACGAGATGATCGCGCCGAGGTGGCACATGCTGGCCAGCGAGACGGCGACGGTCGCGAGCAGGGCGCCCGACCCGCTGCCGAGGCCCAGCAGGGCGGCGATGAAGACGCCCTGGCCGAGCAGCGAGCCGACCAGGACCCGCCGGGCGCCGAAGCGGCCGATGAACCGGGCGGCGTACGCACCGGCGACGGCCGAGGCGACGCCCTGGATGCCGAAGATCAGGCCGGTCTCGAAGGACGAGAGCCCCAGGGTCTCCTGGAGGTAGAGGGTCAGTACGAAGACGACCGCGGACATCATCGAGAAGGTGACCAGGCCGCCCAGGTTGCCCCAGGCCACCGTGCGGCGCTTCAGCATCGGCAGGGAGACCAGCGGGGCCGAGGCCTTCGACTCGACGATCACGAAGCCGACAAGCAGCGCGAGGCCCACGATCAGGGTGCCCCACACGTCCGCGCCGCCGAAGCCGCGCTGGGCCGCCGTCGACAGGGCGTAGATCACCGCGAGCAGACCGCCGGTGACGGTGACGGCGCCGGGCACGTCCAGGCGCGGCCGCTCCGGGGTACGGGACTCGGGCAGCAGACCGGGGGCGAGGGCCAGCACGATCGCCGCGAACGCCACGAGCAGACCCATCGTCGAGCGCCAGCCCAGGGTGTCGGTCATGACGCCGCCGAGCACCATGCCGGTGGTGTAGCCGAGCGACAGCAGGGTGCCGGAGATCCCCAGCGCCTTGTCGCGCAGCGGGCCCTCGGGGAACGTCGTGGTCAGCAGGGACATGCCGGTCGGCACGATGACGGCCGCCCCCAGGCCCTGCAGCGCACGCCCGGCCAGGAAGGCCGCCGGGTTCCAGGCGAGGGTGGCGAGCAGCGAGGCCGCGCCGAACAGGGCGAGTCCGGCCAGGAACAGCTTCTTGCGGCCGAAGAGGTCGGCGATACGGCCGAACAGGAGCAGGAAGCCGCCCGAGGGCAGGGCGAACGCGGTGACCGCCCACTGCAGCGCGGACTGGCTCAGGCCCAGGTCCTTGCCGAGCGCGGGCAGCGCCACGTTCAGTACGGAGAAGTCGAGCGCCACCATGAACTGGGCGGCGCAGAGCACGAAAAGGACCAGCTTGGCCCGGCCGGTCAGCCGGTCCTCTACGGGGGCCGCCGTGTGCGGCCCGGTGATTGTCGTCTGTGTATCGATCGCCATGGCCACTACCTTCGCGGCCCGGGAATGCCCGTGGAGAGTGGGAACTTATCCTGTTGGTGGCACCACCAGGCAGCCGACAGGGGGAGTTCGTGGCTACACCGATCGACAAGCACCGACGCAGCGAGCTGCGCGAGTTCCTGATGAGCAGGCGGGCCAGGATCACCCCCACGCAGGCCGGGCTGCCCGACGGCGGGGCCCGCCGCCGCACCCCCGGCCTTCGCCGCGAGGAGGTCGCCGTGCTCGCCGGGGTCGGGGTGTCCTGGTACCAGTGGCTTGAGCAGGGCCGCGACATCACGGTGTCCCCGCAGGTGCTCGACTCGGTGGGCCGGGTCCTCCAGCTGACCAGCGCCGAGCGCCGCCACCTGTACGTCCTGGCCGGGCTCAACCCGCCGGCGCCCGAGGTCGACCCGGCGAACGTCGACATGTGCCACGGGCTTCAGCGCCTGATCGACGCCTGGATGCCGTTCCCCGCGCACATCATGGACGCGTACTGGAACACGGTGATGTACAACGACGCGGCCGCGCTGGTGCTCGGGATGCGCCCGGAGATCGTGCAGAACTGTCTGCTCGCCTTCTTCACCGACCCCATCTACCGGGCCCGCGCCAAGCGTTGGGACGAGATCGCCTGCACCGTCGTCGCCCAGTTCCGGGCGGCCTGCTCGGAGCGGCCCGACGACGAGGGGTTCCAGGCGGTCGTCGAACAGGCCAAGGAGCTGAGCCCGGAGTTCGTGGAGCTGTGGGAGCGGCGCGACGTCCAGCCCGGCGGGCTGCTCCGCAAGGAGATGGAGCACCCGGTCGTCGGCGCGCTGCACGTCGAGTCGACCCAGCTGCGCGTCCCGGCCCGCCCGGACCTGGTCATCGTGCTGCACACCCCGCTTCCGAACACGGACACCGCGGAGAAGCTGGAGTGGCTGACGTCGCCGGAGGGGCGGCGGGGGTCGATGTATCCGATCGCGGGGTGAGGCCCTGGGGAAGGGGGGCGGCGCGCCGTCGCATAAGGTCGGCGCGCACCTACACCTTTCGTTTCCCGTGGGGGGATCACACATGTCCGTCTCCATCTCTGTCAGACGCACCGCCGCCGTGGCCCTGGCCGCCTCGTCCCTGCTGTTCGCCGCCGCGTGCGGGGGGTCGGACAGCAAGAGCGACAAGCCCGCCGAGAAGGACACCACCGCGTCCGTTGCACCCTCGGCGGCCGCCCGGGCCGGCGCGGCGAAGTCCGTCACCGAGGCCCAGCTGAAGGCGGCCCTGCTGGCCGCGAACGAGGTCCCGGCGGGCTGGAAGACCGACCCGGGGGCAGGCGACAGCGTGGGCAAGGCCGAGGACCGTGACTGCCAGAAGTTCCTGGACCTCATGCAGAGCCAGCCCGCCGCGCTGGGTGCGACCGCCCGGCAGACCAGCAACTTCGACCACGGCGGTCAGCAGGTCTTCGGCTTCGGTGCGGACAAGGCCGCCGGATACCTCAACGGTTTCGACGCGACCGTCGCCAAGTGCGCGTCCTTCACTGTCAACATGGACGGTGAGAAGGCGCCCGCCACCGTCAAGCCGCTCACCGTGGACAAGGCTGGTGACGAGGCCCACGGCTACGAGCTGGTCATCGACACCGGTGCGGTGAAGATGAGCTTCGACACCTACGTGGTCCGCAAGGGCGCCGCGCTGAGCACGTTCTCGGCGACGACCAAGCAGCCGGGCGCCGCCCCGTCGGCCGACTTCAAGACCGTCACCGCCACCGTCGCCAAGAAGCTGGACCAGGCGATCAAGGGCTGAGCCCCCGCGGCCTCGGGGCCCGGCACTCCTTATGCTCGGGGCATGACTCAGAGCACCGAACTCGACCCCGAGGACCGCAAGATCATCACGCTCGCGCGCAGCGCCCGGGCCCGCAACGGCGTGGCCGAGGGCGCTGCCGTGCGCGACGAGACCGGCCGGACCTACGTCGCCGGAACGGTCGAGCTCGCCTCCCTGAAGCTGTCCGCCCTCCAGACGGCCGTCGCGATGGCCGTGGCCAGCGGAGCGAAGTCCCTGGAGGCGGCGGCCGTGGTGACGGAGGCGTCCCGCCCTGCGGAGGCGGACCTGTCAGCGGTACGAGACCTGGGCGGCCCCGAGACCCCCGTACTGCTGGCGGGCCCCGACGGGGAAGTACGGGCGAGAGCCTGACGGAGCTGGTTCGCGCAGTTCCCCGCGCCCCAAAAACCCGCGTTCGGCCGAGGGCCGGTGGGGGCTGGTCGCGCGGTTCCCCGCGCCCCTGAAGGACCCGCTTTCGGCCGCGGCCGGGTGGGGGTTGCTCGCGCGGTTCCCCGCGCCCCTTCGGGGCGCTGAACAGCCCAGGACTGACCGTCCTCAACTCCGGCGTGCCGGGCCACCTACAGGGGTGCGGGGCTGTGACATGTGCGGCTCCGCCGCGTGGCGCAAACTCCCCCGCCCCACCCACCCCGACAAGAATCAAGGCGATGCCCCTTGCAATCCCACGCGCCCCGCGCATCAATGGACGACAGTCGATCCGACGGTCCGTCAGATTCGCGGGCGGTCGGCACGGGGTGCAGAGCCGCAGCCCCGGGCCGGAGTCGGATGCGCTCCCTCCGCGCAGTTGCCGCAGCCCCCGCAGAGCCATGCCCGCACGCCCGCGCATCCGTGCGCGCGGGCCGGCGGGGGCCGCTGCGCGGTCGTGTGCCGATGACGCGGCAGACGATCAACTCCCTGTAACGGGAAGGGGAATCATGCGTAAGAGCACCAGACCGGTCGCGCGGGCCGCACTCGCGCTGGGGGCGGTGGCCGTGGCGGGCCTCGCCTTCGCGCCGAGCGCGGCCGCCGTCTCACCGGGCTCGGCGACCGCCACGTACGACTGCGGGACCTGGGGCGGTGGCGGTGCCACGCTCACCGCGACCCAGAGCGGTACGGCCGCGACCATCACGCTGACCTCGGCCGTCACCACGCCGGTCGCCGTCGGCGCCAACCAGATCAGCGCGAACCTGACCCTCGCCAAGGGCGCCGGCGGTACCACGGTGTTCAGCGGCCAGGCCAACCCCGCCCTGAACGCGGGCGACCCGGTCACGATCGGCCCGCTGAACGGAACCGTCGCCTCCGGTGACGGCCTCGACTCGTACTTCGCCGGCACCGCCCTGTCGATGACGATCTTCGGGATCTCGGTGAACTGCGACGCGACGACCTCGCAGGCGCCGGGCCCGTTCGTCTTCGACTGATCCGCGCACCAGAAGTAAGGCGCACCACGCACCCCGCAGAACGAGCCGGTGCCGTCCCGGGCGGCGCCGGCTTTCGTGTGGTCCGACATGCTCAAGTGGCGTGAAATGCCGGGATCTTGACAGTATCTGATGGGTCATCAGTTGATGCGGCGGGATGGCATTGACTTCTTTTCGCCCCCAGCCGTCAATGGCCCCCTGCAGGCGCAGCCGAGCCGCGCTGTGCCACTTCAGGAAGGGGGGCACGCCCATGTCGGAACGTCGAAGACGGCGTCTGGCCGCCGTATTGGGGGCGGTCGCACTCGCCGCGGGAACCGGCGCGCTCGCCGCACCCGCGAGCGCCCTGGCCGCGACGCCCGTCGACTTCGCCACGCACTGCATCCCGCCGGCCATCGCCGGAATCCCGCCGATCGACGGCACCACGAACGCGACCGTCACCGTCGACAACGCGGCACCCAAGGTCGGCGACAAGGTCACCGTCACCTACACGGTGAACAAGCCCGCCGCCAGCAACCCGGTCGACATCGCCCTGCCCGCCGACATCATGACCCCGACCGGAAAGGTCGTCCTCGCGGGCGCCCAGACCGGCACCGTGGACGTGGCGGGCCCGAAGAAGAACGACCCGGTGCCCGGCAAGGGCGCGTTCCCGGCGTTCTCCATGAGCGGCAGCTTCACCGCCACCAAGGCCGGCGCGATCACCCTGTCGCCCGGCGACTACAACATCCACACCAGCTACGTCATGGAGCTGGACACACCCTGCACCGTCACCAACCCGCCCGCCCCCGTCTCCGGGACGGTCAACGCCACGGACGGCGGCGGACAGGTCAACCAGCGCGCGATCACGGCCGACCCGGCCTCGGGCAACGCCGGTGACCGCACGACGGTGACCGGGTCCAAGTTCACCCCCGACGCGGACATCACCGTCGCGGGCTGGAACGGCACCGCCACCACCGCCGACAAGATCACCTTCAAGTCGGACGCCAACGGCGGCTTCACCGCCCGGCCGGCGATCAAGGACCCGGCGACCACCGGGATCGTGGCCTACGAAGGAGCGGCCTGGGACCCGGCGAAGGGCGCGGGCCCCGTGGCGTACAAGGTCAACGGCGGACCCCCGCCGACCGGACCGGGCCAGAAGCTCAACGCGGCCGTGACCGCGGGCACGCTCGCGATGTCCCAGGCCGGCGACAGCGTCGACCTCAAGGCGGTCGACTTCGGCAAGGGCGGCGCCTCCACCGGCGATCTCAAGACGGTGACGGTCCAGGACTTCCGCGGCGGCCCCGCGGGCTGGTCCCTGACCGGCAAGGTCACCAACTTCACCGGCCCCGGCGGCTCCATCGACGCGGGCAAGCTCAGCTGGACCCCGGCCTGCGCCACCAAGCCCGGCTCCCCGTCCGTGTGCGCCGCGGGCTCGGCCGGCAGCGTGGGCAGCGCGGGCGCGACCCTCGCCTCCACCCCGAACGCGGCGCTCACCGGCGGCGAGTTCACCGTGGACGCGAAGCTCTCGCTGGACGTGCCGGCGTTCACCGCGCCCGGCGCCTACAGCGGCGTACTGACCCTCACCCTCACCTGAGCGCTCCGCGGGAAGTGGAGTGCGTCGTCCGCAGGCCGGCGGGGGCTGGGCGCGCAGTTCCCCGCGCCCCTTCAGGGCGGTGCAACGCACCCGACTTCCACAAGACCGCTTAGACCCTGCCCGGCGGATCCGGTCGCCCGCGACCCGGACGAGATCCGCCGCACAGGCCCTGAACGTCCATCCGTGGGCCGGGCGCGCACCCGGCCGGCCCACCCGTCCCCGGGGGTCCCGCACCGTGCGCAAGCTGTCCGCACTCCTTCTGGCTACCGTGCTCGCCCTGCTCGCCGCGCCCGCGGCCCGCGCCGCCGACAACGGCGACTGGTCCGTCTTCCCCGCCTCGTCCGGCGCCGCCCAGCGCCCGTACTTCTACCTCTCCGCCGACCCCGGCACCACCCTCGACGACAAGGTGACCGTCACCAACAAGACCGCGGCGCCGCTGACCTTCCGGCTGTACGGGGCCGACGCCTACAACACCGAGCGCGACGGCGGGTTCGCCGTGCGCACCGAGAAGGAGCGGCAGACCGGGGTGGGGGCCTGGGCCAAGCCCGCCCAGAGCGTGATCACCGTCCCGGCCCGGTCCTCGCTCACCGTGCCCTTCACGCTCGCCGTGCCGCCCGACGCCGAACCCGGCGACCACGTCGGCGCCCTGGTCGCCCTCGACGACCGCGTCGCGCCGGGGCGGGCCGCCGACGGCAAGGTCGCCGTCGGCATCCAGCAGGCCGTGGGCGCCCGGGTCTACCTCCGCGTCGGCGGCCCCACCGTCCCCGCCCTCGCCGTCGAGCACGTCTCGCTCGCCCAGCACCGGCCGCTGGTCCCCGGCACCGGGGAGAGCCGCACCGACATCACGTACACCCTGCACAACCGCGGCAACGTGACCCTGAACCCGAAGGTCGACCTGAGCGCGACCGGACTCTTCGGCCGTACGCTGCTCAGCCGCGGGCTGACCAAGGTCCCCTCCGAACTGCTCCCGGGACAGCAGGTCACGCTCACCGAGGCATGGCACGGGGCGCCCCAACTCGACTGGGGCGACGTCGAGTTGACCGCCAGCGCGAAGGACGCGCGGGGCTCGGCGGCGGCCTCCTTCCTGGCCCTGCCCTGGCTCGCCGCGGGGGTCCTCGCCGCCGCCGCCCTCGCCTTGGTCGCCCAGCGGATGGTGCGCCGTCGTATCGTGGCCCGGTCATGACACGTACGGCAGGTGAGGGGCAACCGTCATGCGGACGGGGCGCAGGGAAAAGCTGACGGGGTACGCGGCGGTGCTGGCGGCGCTGGTCACGGTCGCGGGATGCGGCGGCTCGGACGACGCGGCGTCGGACAAGGCCGCGCCCGCCCGGAGCGACGCCAAGCCCGCCGTCGGGGGCAAGCCGTTCACCCAGGCCCAGACCGAGGCGGCACTGCTCACCGCGCAGGACGTCGGCGCGGGCTGGGCCGAGGACGCGGAACCGGCGGACAGCCCCTCCGAGGACGTCGGCGGGGGCGACAACTCGGACGTGGGCGCCGAGGGGGGCACCCAGAGCACCAACAACGCGCAGTGCGACACGTACATGGAGACGTGGAACGGGCCCAAGGAGGGGCAGGACGCGGCGAGCTCTACCCGCGACTACGCGAAGGCGTCCGGCACCGAGCACCTCACTTTCCGGGTCGTCGCCTATCCCTCCGCCGAGGAGGCCGCCAAGGCGGTCGCGGCCGCCCGCGCCCTGCCCGCCGCCTGCGACGGGGGCTCGCTCGACTTCAACTGGGGCGGGCCCGAGAAGAGCGAGGTCAAGCCGGAGAGCGTGGCGAAGCTGGGGGACGAGTCGGTGGGGATGCGGGTGACGGCGCCGCTCGCGTCGGTGCCGGGCACCGAGCTCCATATGCAGGTCCTCTCGGTTCGCGAGGGAGCGAACGTCTCGACGGTCACCTTCGCCGCCCAGAACCCGGCGGACCCGGCCCTGCTCCCCGCCCTCCTGACGAAGGCCGCGACCCGCCTCCACACGGTGGCCCAGGGCGCGACGCCCTAGCCGGACAGGGCCCGGGACGCGGTTCCGGGCCCCGCGCGGGGCCCGTTTCCGGCGGGCTGGGCGGCGGGGGTCCCGGGATCGGGGAGAATGGCGGCATGAGCGCTCGTACCCCTGCCGCTGACACCGCCGCCGAACCCACCCACCGGGCCGGCTTCGCCTGCTTCGTCGGCCGCCCCAACGCGGGCAAGTCCACCCTCACGAACGCTCTGGTCGGGCAGAAGGTGGCCATCACCTCCAACCGCCCGCAGACCACCCGGCACACCGTGCGCGGCATCGTGCACCGCCCGGACGCCCAGCTGATCCTGGTGGACACCCCCGGCCTCCACAAGCCGCGCACCCTGCTCGGCGAGCGCCTCAACGACGTGGTCCGCACCACGTGGGCCGAGGTCGACGTGATCGGCTTCTGCCTGCCCGCCGACCAGAAGCTCGGCCCCGGCGACAAGTTCATCGCCAAGGAACTCGCCGGGATCAAGAAGACCCCCAAGATCGCGATCATCACCAAGACCGACCTGGTCGACTCCAAGACGCTCGCCGAACAGCTCATCGCCGTCGACCAGCTCTCCAAGGAGCTCGGCTTCGAGTGGGCGCAGATCGTGCCCGTCTCGGCGGTCGGCGACAAGCAGGTCCAGCTCGTGGCCGACCTGCTCATCCCGATGCTGCCCAAGAGCCCGCCGCTCTACCCCGAGGGCGACCTCACCGACGAGCCCGAGCAGGTCATGGTCGCCGAGCTGATCCGCGAGGCCGCCCTCGAAGGCGTACGGGACGAGCTGCCGCACTCCATCGCCGTCGTCGTGGAGGAAATGATTCCGCGCGAGGACCGGCCCGCGGACAAGCCGCTCCTGGACATCCACGCCAACGTCTACATCGAGCGCCCCAGCCAGAAGGGCATCATCATCGGCCCCAAGGGCAAGCGCCTGAAGGAGGTCGGCATGAAGTCCCGCAAGCACATCGAGGCACTGCTGGGCACCCCGGTCTTCCTCGACCTCCACGTCAAGGTCGCCAAGGACTGGCAGCGCGACCCCAAGCAGCTCCGCAAGCTGGGGTTCTGAGACATATCGACGTACACGACGACCCCCGCCGAGGCCCTGCCCGGCGGGGGTCGTCGCGCAGCGGCGGGGGTTACGACACCTTCGGCGCGCAGCGCATGCCGATGTAGCAGACGCCCGTACCGTCCTGGAGCTCGGAAAAGACCACCGGCATCCAGTCCGCGCTGTACGCGCCGGAGCCCGCGCCCGCGAACACCTTGTCCGTGACGGCGACGAGGTCCATCTCCAGCGGCGGCGAGAAGTCCTTCATGCCGCCGACGAACTCGTACACCAGGTGCGGCTTGCCGTCCTCCTTCTCGGAGACGGTGATGAGGACGCCCTCGCGCTCGTACGTGCCGGTGAGCGGCGCGAAGTCCACCGCGACCGGCTGGGCGGGCGGCTCGAACGGCGCGGGCATCCGCACGCCTGCCAGCTCGCCGAGGAGGTCGGCGAAGAGCTCCTCGTAGAGGCGGCGCGCGTCGCCGCCGTTGGTCAGGAGCACCACCGCGACCCCGGCGCTCGGCACCACGCGCAGGAAGCCGTACTGGCCGATGGAGGCGCCGTCGTGGCCGAAGCCCGTGATGCCGTTCCAGTCGTAGAGGGTCCAGCCCAGGCCCCAGCCGTCCGCGTGGACCGTCCACTTGTCGGGGGAGTCGACCTCGCGGGTCTGCATCGCGGTGACGCTGCCCGGGGCCAGCAGCCGGGTCCCGTCGGGGGCGGTGCCGCCCGCCAGGTGCATCCGGGCGAGCCGGGCGACGTCGCCGGCGCTGGCGATCACCCGGCCGTAGGGGCCCGCCGAGCGCGGCATCATGTCCCAGGCCGGTGCCGGGGCGGGGTCCTCGCCGTACTCGCCGAGGTGTCCCATCGCGGCCCGGAACGCGAGCGCCTCCTCGGGCAGCGTCATCGTGTGGGTCACGCCGAGCGGGGTGAGCAGCAGGTCCTTGAGCGCCTGGTCCCAGGTCGTGCCGGTGAGCACCTCGATGATGCGGCCGAGCACGTTGAAGCCGAGGCTGCTGTACGAGCAGGCACTGCCGGGCGGGCAGTCCAGGGCGACCCCCTTGGCGGCGTCGACGTACAGCTCAAGGCAGTCGTCACCGCGGCCGGAGTCGAAGGTGAAGTCGCAGGTGAGGCCGCTGGTGTGGGAAAGGAGCTGCCGGGGGGTGATGGTCCGGCTCGCCTCCTCGTCGGCGACGGTGAAGCCCGGCAGCACCTCGCGGACGGGCGCGTCCAGGTCCAGCTTGCCGGCGTCGACGAGCTGCATGACCAAGGTCGCGGTGTACGTCTTCGCCAGGGAGCCGAGCTGGAAGACCGAGTCGGTGGTGGCCTCCACGCCGGTGCCGGTGTGCAGTATCCCGCTCGCCAGCTCGTGGACCTTGTCGTGGGCGAGCACGGCGAGGGAGGCGCCGGGCACGTGGTGGGTCTGGCGCAGCCGGTCGAGCTTGGCCTGCCACTGGTCGAGATGGAGGCGCTCGCCGCCGGAGCCGGTGGTGCCCCACTCGCCCTCGGCCCGCCAGTTCCCCCGCTCGTCCCAGCTCACGTTCTTCGACATCGTTTTCCCTCCCAGAACGCGTACGACGTGCTCCCGCTGCGACGCCGTACGCAGATGATCATGTGTGCGCAAGGGTGCACGCTGCATGCACCCCGCGTGAAGCCCGCCCCCGGCGGGGCATGACGGGGCGGGCGGCCCGGACGGCCCGGTGAAAGCGGGTGGTCCTCCCGTTTTCGATCCCATCAAGATCAAACTCAATCATGCCAAGTCGCTTCCGCCGAAGGCGGGTTGAGCAGGTGAACACCCGATGGCCGGAATCTTCCCTTCCGCGGCGGCCGCCCCCCCCGGAGTGTTCGGGTCATCCGCCGTGCATGGCGATGTCCCGGCGCGCGGGGCGGCCGGAATCGGCCGAACGGCTTTCAGCGGCCCCCACCTGCCGTCACGCGTCGGCCGGTTCGGCGATCAGGGCCGTGCCCGCCGGGCGGAACCCCAAGGTCGCGTACATCCGGGCCACGTCGGCGTCGCCCGCCGACAGGAACACCGTCGCCGCCCCCCGTCCCCGCGCGTCGGCGACCAGCGCCGCGGTGACCGCGCGACCGAGGCCCCTGCGCCGTGCGGCGGGCAGGGTGCCCACCCCGACGATCTCGGTGACCGGGCCCACCGGGTTGTGCATCCCGGAGCAGAGCGGCAGCCCGTCCTCGATCGCCGCCGCCATCGCGCTGAGGCCCGCCCGGATCCGCTCGGCGACCTGTCCGGCCCGGCCGTCACCCGCGCGGGCGGTGATCTCGGCGGCCAGCTCGGCCGGGCCCGCCGGGCCGACTCCCGTGCCGGGCGCGGAGAAGGCGAGGTGGGGTACGACCAGGGCCGCGTGCAGCAGCGGATCGGCCGGGCCGAGGACCCGCACCAGAGGGTGCGGCTCGGCGGCGGGCGCCTCGGGGGCCAGCACCATCAGCGGGTGCTCGTGCACCGCGAGGCCCGACTCCTCGACCGCCGCGCGCAGCCCGGGGCTCACCTCGGCGACCCACTCGAAGGCCTCAGGGGCACCCAGCTCGCGCTGGCGGGCCCGTACCTTGTCGACATCGGCGGCCGTCACGGGCCCGGCGTGGCCGAGGGTGGGCCGTGCGTAGTAGTGCCATCCCGCGCCCTCGCGGACGAAGAGGGTCAGCGGACCGAAGTCCTCCGCGCGGGCCGAACTCCTGGGCGCCGCATCGTAGTAGCGCTCAAGGTCATCCAGCTGGGTGCGGGCAGGCAGGCTCATGGTGTGCATCAAAGCAGCCGTCCAGCCGCCCCGCACCCGGGTTTTGACGCCGCTTACGCGCCTTCCTTCAACACCCTTGAGACCAGGGCCCGTTGGGCCTCGGTCAGGCCTGGGTCGGCGCAGTGCACCGTGCGGCCGTCCACGGTGATCTCGTAGTGGAAGCCGTCCGGCACGCCGATCGACGGCTGGGCGTGGCCCTCGTCGAGCGCCGCCTTCGCCAGGCGGTGCCATTCGGCGGCATCGGGCCGGCCCGAGGTGTCGATCTCGGCCCGGCGCTCGATGCCGGCGAATCCTCCTGTGCGGGAAACCTGGATACGCATGGCCCCTGTCTAGCAGCCCCTGTCCACTACGTCGGCCAGTACGGGTCAGGTGGTCGGGACCCCCACCTGCGACCAGGCCTTCAGTACCGCCTGGTACTCCGCGCCGTCGCCGTAGCGCGCCTTGGCCGCAGCCACCGTCAGCTTGGCGAAGTCCTTGAACATCGCCTGCTTGCCGAGGTGCCCGCCGGTGAGCACGTCGTACCAGATCTGCCCGGCCCGCTCCCACGCCTTGCCGCCGAGCGCGTCGGCGAGCAGGTAGAAGGCGTGGTTGGGGATGCCGGAGTTGATGTGCACGCCGCCGTTGTCGCGGCCCGTGGTCACGTAGTGGTCCATCGTGGCGGGCTGCGGGTCCTTGCCGAGCACGACGTCGTCGTACGCCGTCCCCGGAGCCTTCATCGAGCGGAGCGCGTCCCCGTGGACGCCCGGTGCGAGGAGCCCGGCGCCGATGAGCCAGTCGGCCTGGTGGGCGTCCTGGCCGAGGGAGTACTGCTTGACGAGCGAGCCGAAGACGTCCGACATGGACTCGTTCAGGGCGCCCGGCTGGCCGAAGTAGGTGAGGTTCGCGGTGTGCTGGGTGACACCGTGGGTGAGCTCGTGGCCGATCACGTCCACGGGCAGCGTGAAGTCCAGGAAGATCTGGCCGTCACCGTCGCCGAACACCATCTGGGTGCCGTTCCAGAAGGCGTTGTTGTAGCCGTGGTCGAAGTGGACCGTCGCGTTCAGGGGCATCCCGCTGCCGTCGATCGAGCGGCGCCGGTACGCCTTCAGGTACAGCTCGAAGGTCGCGCCGAGCCCCGAGTACGCGCGGTTCACGGTCGCGTCCTGGACGGGCTGGTCGCCCTCGCCGCGGACCTTGTGGCCGGGCAGGGTGGTGGTGTGCTGGGCGTCGTAGACGGTGCGCTGCGGCTGGTCGGCGGCCGCGCCCGCGGGCGGTGCGAGCGGCTCGGCGCCGAGGACGGTGGTCAGCCGGCGTTCGGTGCGCTGGGCGGCGTCCGCGACGAGGGTCCTGCGGGCGATGCGCACGAGCGCGGGGTCCTCGGCCTCGATGAGCCGGTCGAAGACGTGGGGCGGAATGATGGTGCAGAAAACCGGGTTGGTGGCGTCCATGCCGGGCAATCTGGCACCGGGTCATGGGCCTGTCACTAGTCGTCACCATGATTGTGAAGCGTGATTTCTCTACGACAGTTCCCGGCCATTCCCGCCGCGAGGACCCCGAGCACCCCGAGGGTGAGGTATACGTCACCATTTGTCCGAATCGATTGAGGTGTCCCGCATACTGATACGGGACCGGCGCTCCCGCCGCCCCTCGGCTAGGCTGCGGCATCATGCGTATCGGGCTGCTTCTCCTTAGCTGCCGCGGCGAGGGCCTGTAGTCGTAGGCCGACCCCCTCCCCGCGGGATCTGGTGTTGCGCTCGACAGTCGGCCGTCCCTCTCAAAAACCGAGGAGCCGCACGCCATGTCCCAGCCCGTTGGCCGCCCGACCCCCGTCACCAACGCCACCCAGAGGCAGAAGCCGTCCGGGATGCCGATCCACAAGTACGGTCAGTACGACGCCGTGGACATCCCCGACCGCACCTGGCCGGACGGCCGCATCACCAAGGCCCCGCGCTGGCTGTCGACCGACCTGCGCGACGGCAACCAGGCGCTGATCGACCCGATGAGCCCCGCCCGCAAGCGCGAGATGTTCGACCTGCTGGTACGCATGGGCTACAAGGAGATCGAGGTCGGCTTCCCCTCCTCCGGCGAGACCGACTTCAACTTCGTACGCTCCATCATCGAAGAGGGCGCGATCCCCGAGGACGTGACGATCTCCGTCCTGACCCAGGCCCGCGAAGAGCTGATCGAGCGCACCGTGGAGTCCCTGCGCGGCGCCCACCGCGCCACCGTGCACCTGTACAACGCGACCGCCCCCACCTTCCGCCGGGTCGTATTCCGCGGCACGAAGGAGCAGGTCAAGCAGATCGCGGTGGACGGCACGCGGCTGGTCATGGAGTACGCGGACAAGATCCTGGGCGACGAGACGATCTTCGGCTACCAGTACTCGCCGGAGATCTTCACGGACACCGAGCTGGACTTCGCGCTGGAGGTCTGCGAGGCGGTGTGCGACGTCTGGCGGCCCGAGGAGGGCCGCGAGATCATCCTCAACCTGCCCGCCACGGTGGAGCGTTCGACGCCCTCGACGCACGCGGACCGCTTCGAGTGGATGAGCCGCAACCTGTCGCGCCGTGAGTACGTGTGCCTGTCCGTGCACCCCCACAACGACCGCGGTACGGCGGTGGCGGCGGCCGAGCTGGCGATCATGGCCGGCGCCGACCGCATCGAGGGCTGCCTGTTCGGCCAGGGCGAGCGCACCGGCAACGTCGACCTGGTGACCCTGGGCATGAACCTGTTCAGCCAGGGCGTGGACCCGCAGATCGACTTCTCCCAGATCGACGAGATCCGCCGGACGAGCGAGTACTGCAACCAGATGGAGATCCACCCCCGCCACCCCTACGCGGGCGACCTGGTCTACACCGCCTTCTCCGGCTCCCACCAGGACGCCATCAAGAAGGGCTTCGACGCCATGGAGGCGGACGCGGCAGCGGCGGGCAAGACGGTGGACGAGATCGAATGGGCGGTCCCGTACCTGCCCATCGACCCCAAGGACGTCGGCCGCTCCTACGAGGCCGTCATCCGGGTCAACTCGCAGTCCGGCAAGGGCGGAATCGCCTACGTCCTGAAGAACGACCACAAGCTGGACCTGCCGCGCCGGATGCAGATCGAGTTCTCGAAGATCATCCAGCAGAAGACGGACGCCGAGGGCGGCGAGGTCACCCCGACCGCGATCTGGTCGGTCTTCCAGGACGAGTACCTGCCCAACCCCGACAACCCGTGGGGCCGCATCCAACTGCGCTCGGGCCAGACGACGACGGACAAGGACGGCCGCGACACCCTGACCGTCGAGGCGGTCGTCGACGGCCAGGACACGGTCCTGACCGGCACCGGCAACGGCCCGATCTCGGCCTTCTTCGAGGCGCTGGCCGCGACGGGCGTGGACGCGCGGCTGCTGGACTACCAGGAGCACACGATGAGCGAAGGTGCGTCCGCGCAGGCCGCGTCGTACATCGAGTGCGCCATCGACGGGGCCGTGCTGTGGGGGATCGGCATCGACGCCAACACGACTCGGGCGTCGCTGAAGGCGGTCATCTCGGCGGTCAACCGAGCGGCCCGCTGACCCGAGCGGGTCGAGGCGTGGGGGCTCTGCCCCACGCCCGCCCCCGCCGGAGCTCCGCCCCAGACCCCGGGAGGACCCCTCCCCGCCCCTTCCCGCTGTGACACTCTGCGGCTCCGCCGCGTGGCCTCCGGGGGTGGGTGGGGTCGGCTGCGGGCCGTGCGTGGTTGCTCGCGCCCGCGCGGCGGAGCCGCAAAATGTCACAGCCCCGCGCCCCTAGCGGGGTTGATCCTGGCAGGTTCGAGCATTTCAGCCCGTCATAGGTGTCCCCCTGGCCCTTAAGGCCTTGGGGGAGATCGAGGACGAGCGCCCTCAAGGCGCGAACGGGGGCGCAGGGGGCGGAGCCCCCGCCGGGAGCCGGGGCGGAGCCCCGGGGGGCGGGCCTTTTCCACCCCCGCCCCCCGGAGGGTTTCGGGAAGGGGCGGGGTGGGGGAGAGCCGCCCGCAGGGCAGCTGAGCTGAGGGTTTGGGGTGCCCCACCCCACCCGCTCCCGCCCGGCCGACGACGGGATCTCGCCATCCGCCGCCCTCTCCTCCTTCCGAGGTGCTGACGCCACATCACGGCTGTGGCTAACATCACGTCAACGCGGCAACGTTGCCGGAGCGTTACGGAGGTGCGCGGTGCGGCCAGTACGGGGACAGAACGGCACGAACCCGACCGGGGCGCCCGGTCCCCGCCTCCGGCCCGTCCTCTGGTCCGTCCGCACCCAGTGGCACACCGTCGGCGACGGCGAGTTCTTCTGCCCCGACTGCGGCGGCGACCGGAACTACCAGCGCCGCACCGGCCGCAGACGCCTCACCGTCCTGGGCATCCCGCTCGTCGCCCGAGGCACCGCGGGCCCGGTCGTCGAATGCGCCGCCTGCCAGGGCCGCTTCGGGACGGAAGTCCTGGACCACCCCACCACGACCCGCTTCTCCGCGATGCTGCGCGACGCCGTGCACACCGTCGCCCTCGCCGTCCTCGCAGCCGGCGGAACCTCGTCCCGTACGGTCACCGGCACCGCCGTCGCCACCGTCCGGGCGGCCGGGTTCGAGGACTGCACCGAGGACCAGCTCGTCGCCCTCATCGAGGCCCTGGCCGCCGACACCGGCCGGTTCCTCACCGACCCGGTCGACGACACCGACCCCTGCGGTGCGGCGCTGGCCATCGAACTCCACGAGGCCCTCGAACCGCTGGCTCCGCACCTCGCCCCCGCCGGCCGCGAGTCCATCCTGCTCCAGGGGGCCCGGATCGCGCTCGCGGACGGCCCGTACAGCCCGGCCGAACGCGAGGTGCTCAGCACGGTCGGCGGCGCGCTCTCGCTCTGCGCGGACGACACCGCCCGGCTGCTCGCGGCCGCCCGTACCCCGTCCTGAGAGACGATCTGGTGCGCCACGCCCTTCCGGTCCGGCGCCGAGCCCTTCCCTTTGTCGCCCGTCGAGGCGCTCGGCTTCGCGTCGCCCGCCTTGGCCGCGCCGCCGTCCTTCTTCCCGCTCCCGCACCCGGTGAGCAGTGCGGCCGCCTGGTTCCCGTAAGTCCCCGCACCGCAATGCATTACCGGGCATCCGGAACATCGTGAACATTCGCTCGAAGAAACCTCTCTTTACGAGCCGCGCGATCGATCCGGAGCGGAAACTTCCAACCGCCGCTTGAGAATTACCTGTTCGAAATCTCGGATGCGGCGATCGGATATCCGGATATCCCGATGGCGATGGATGGGGGCGGGTGGTGATGGGCGGGGGATGGAAAGGGGGGCATGCCCAGCCGTCACCGCCTTCCTGGCTCCGGCCTGGTCCGACCCCCTGTGCGGCAGGTCCGCACGGGCATAAAGCACGGCCGGGGGAAATCGGTCGCAGGTGAATTGCAGGATGCGCGCGCCCGGTCCGGAATTACCCGGCCATCGCTCCGGGTCGGTCCGATGTGGTACCCGAACCAAAAAATTGGGACCATGGAGCGACCGGCGCCGCTGGACACCCGATACTGCCCGTGGACCCTGTTCCGTACTGCCGGAGGCAAGCCATGACCGCAGTCCCTGCCGTGGGTTCGTACGTCGTCGACACCGGGAGCGGACGACTGGGCCAGGTGATGGGACGGGAGGGGCCCTACCTCCAACTGCGGCCGCTCGGTGGCGGGCGCGAATGGGACTGCCCGCCGGAGGCGGCCCGGGCCGCGACCACCACGGAGCGGCTCAGGGCGGCCACGGCGTACGCGAACGCGCGCAGCCGGGGCGAGGTGCCGTGAGCAGCACCCACCCAGGGGTCGCGTTACTCCCTGGGGAGTAACGGAGGCGATCCGGACGCCCCCGGAAGTACGGATGATCTCGGTCGTCGGCGTGACGAAAGAGCCCCCCGCGGCCCGGACGCTGGAAACACCCGGGCAGGCCACGAGGGCCTCCCGGATTCCAGCCGGAGGGGGACCCGCCATGGGGTCGACGAGATCAGCACCGACGAGGCCGGTATCAGCGGGGTCGACGCCGGACAGAGGATCAACTGCCGGGAAACGGCGGGCGGTTCCCTGGGGCGTGCTCGCGCTGTGGGTGATCGTGCTCGCCGTCGCCGGGTCGTTCGCGGGCAGGCTCGGGGACGTACAGCGCGACCAGAACGCCGACTACCTGCCGGCCGGCGCCGACTCGACACAGGTCGCCACCCTCCAGGACAAGCTGCCCGGCGGCGAGATCACCAGCCTGGTGCTCGTCTACCACCGCGACGGCGGGCTGACGGCCGCCGACCGGGCCACCGCTGCGGCACAGCTCGCCGAGATCACCGTCCCGCCGGGCACGAAGGCCCACAAGTCGCCCGCCGAACTGGGAGCCGCCAAGGACCCCAAGGACTTCGCGGCCGTCCAGCACGGCCCCGGCGTGACGTCCAAGGACGGCGCCACCCTCATGTACGCGGTGTCCACGGCCGCACCCGCCAAGAACGACGACGCCAAGAAGGCCCTCGTCGACGACGTACGCGCCCGGGCCGCCGAGGCGGACGGCATGACCGTCCGGGTCGGCGGGGACGGCGCCCTGGAAGTCGACGCGCGCGGCGTGTTCGGCTCCCTCGACGGGACGCTGATGCTGGCCACCGGCCTGGTGGTCGCCCTGCTCCTGATCCTCACCTACCGCAGCCCCGTGCTGTGGCTGGTGCCGCTGGTGGTGGTCGGCGCCGGGGCGGTCTGCGCGCGGGCCGCCGTGTACGGGCTCGCCACCTGGTCCGGGATCACCGTGACCAGCCAGAGCGCCGGAATCATGACCGTCCTCGTATTCGGCGCGGGCACCGACTATGCCCTCCTTCTCGTCGCCCGCTACCGCGACGAACTGCGTCGCACCCCCCTCCCGTACGACGCGATGCGCGCCGCCCTGCGCGGCTGCGGGCCCGCCCTGCTCGCCTCCTCGGGCACCGTCGTCGCCGGCCTGGTCTGCCTGCTCGCCGCCGACCTCAACAACATCAGGGGACTCGGCCCGGTCGGCGCGATCGGAGTGCTGTGCGCGCTCGCCGCGATGCTCACCCTGCTCCCCGCGATCCTCGTGCTGCTCGGCCGCCGGGTGTTCTGGCCCCTGGTCCCGGCGTACGGCAGTGAACCACGGCGCCGCCGCCGCGACCTGTTCGCCGCGATGGGCAGCTCGGCGGGCAAGCGCCCAACTGCCGTACTGCTGACGGGAGTTGTACTCCTGGGCGCCCTCGCGCTCGGCGTGTTCAACCTGCCCGGCGCCCTCAAGCAGGAGGACAGCTTCACCACCAAGCCCGAGTCGACCATGGCCATGAGTACGCTCGCCGCCGCCTTCCCGGACCGCAGCAGCCGGCCCATCGAGGTCATGACCCCGACCGGCCAGGCGGACCGTACGCTCGCCGACGCCCGGTCCGTCGAAGGCGTCGCGAGCGCCGAACGGGGCCGCAGCGGCGGAGGCTGGACCGAGATCGCCGTCACCGCGAAAGCCGCACCCGAATCGGCGGACGAGAGCGCCACCATCGGACGGCTGCGGGCCGGCCTCACCGGCGCACACGTCGGCGGGGCCAGCGCCCAGGCCCTCGACCTCGCCGACACCAACTCCCACGACCGGCTGATCGTCATCCCCCTCGTCCTCGCCTCCGTCCTGCTGGTCCTCGCCCTCCTGCTGCGCAGCCTCGTCGCCCCGCTGCTGCTCGTCGCCGCCGTCGTCGCGGTGTGGGGAGCGGCCTTGGGCATCGGCGGCCTCGTCTTCGGGCCGGTCCTCGGCTTCTCCGGCCTCGACCCCGGCCTTCCCCTGCTGACCTTCGTCTTCCTGGTCGCCCTCGGCGTCGACTACGGCATCTTCCTGATGCACCGCACCCGGGAGGAGACCCTGCGCGGAGCCGGGCCGCGCGAGGCCGCGCTGACCGCCCTGCGCACCACCGGCGGCGTGATCGCCTCGGCGGGCACGGTGCTCGCCGCGACGTTCGCCGTACTCGCCTCGCTGCCGCTGGTGATGTTCGTCGAACTCGGCACGATCATCGCGGTCGGCGTCCTCCTGGACACCTTCCTCGTCCGCACCTACCTGGTGACCAGCGCCAACCTCCTGCTCGGCCACAAGGTCTGGTGGCCCGGCCGCCTGTCCCGCACCACCCGGAAGCCCGCCGCCGGATCCCCCTCGGCACTGGCCGCTACTCCGCGTTGAGGCCGAGGATGGCAGGGTGGCTGACGTGAACACACCGACGGGACCGAGCCTCGGGGAGCGGGTGACGGCGCTGCTGCACCGCGACCCCCGCGACTCCGCGCACCCGCTGCGCGCCGACGCGGCACTCGCCGCCGGGGCCGGACTGCTCGGCGCGGCCATCGCCTACGCCGACACCGCGATGCGGCCGGACGCCCTCGGCTGGGCCCTGCTCGCCGGGGCCGCCCTCACCCTGGCCGGGCGGCGCAGGCACCCCATGGCGGCACTCGCCGTGATCGTGGCCTGCATCGCCCCGTACCAACTGCTCGACAACGCGCACATGGGGCCCATGCCGATCGCGATGACCGCCATGTACACGGTCGCCTCGACCGGCACGGTCCGCCGGACCGTGACCGTCGGCGCCTGCGTCGTGGGTTTCGCGATCACCGGCATGTCGTTCAACGGCGTCCACCACGCCTTCGACGTGATCCGGACCTCCGGCTGGCTGGTGGCCGCGCTCGTCTTCGGCGTCGCCCTGCGCAACTCCCGCGCGTACGTGGCCGAACAGCGGGCCATCGCCGCCCGCGAGACCGAGCGCAAACTCACCGAGGAACGCCTGCGCATCGCCCGCGACCTGCACGACCTCCTCGCCCACAGCATCACCCTGATCGGGGTGCGCACCTCGGTCGCCGCCCACGTCCTGACCGCGTCCCCCGAGCGGCTCGACCGGGCGGCGGTCGCGGCCGCCCTCGACTCCATCGCCGACACCTGCCGCGAGGCCCGCGCCGAACTGCGCACCACCCTGACCGTGCTGCGCGCCGACGAACACGGCCCGCTGCCCGACCTCACAGGCCTGCCCGACCTGGCCCGCAGCGCCAAGGCCGAGCTGACCGTGGACACCGACGGCGCGCACGTGCCGCCCGCCGTCGGCGCGGCCGCCTACCGCATCGTCCAGGAGTCGCTGACCAACGCGGTACGGCACGCGGGCCCCGACGCCACCGCACGCGTACGCGTCGAGACGGCGGGCGAGGTGCTCCGGGTCACCGTCAGCGACGACGGCCGGGGCGGCGCCGCCGAGGGCACCGGCTTCGGCATCGTCGGAATGCGCGAGCGGGCCCGCAGCGTGGGCGGCACCCTGAAAGCGGGCCCGCACCCCGACGGAGGCTTCCGCGTCACGGCGAACCTTCCGCTCGTACCGCGCCCGCTGGAGGCGCACGCATGAGCTTCCAGATCACACAGATCACGGCGAACCGTCCCCTCCTACCCCACCCGCCCCTGGAGGCAACCGCATGACCGCTGTGCCGGAGGGCCACATCCGGGTGCTGCTCGCCGACGACCAGACCCTCGTCCGGTCGGCCTTCGCGATGCTCGTCGAGTCGGCTCCCGACATGGCCGTCGTCGGCCAGGCCGGCACCGGCGCGGAAGCCGTCGAACTGGCCCACTCGGCGCGGGCCGACGTCGTCGTCATGGATCTGCGGATGCCGGGTACCGACGGCATCGAGGCGACCCGCCTGATCGCCGCCGCCGAGGACCTCGCCGGAGTGAGGGTGCTCGTTCTGACGACGTACGACACCGACGAGAACGTCCTGGAGGCGCTGCGGGCCGGCGCCTCCGGATTCCTGGTGAAGGACACCCGCCCCGCCGAACTCCTGGACGCCATCCGCACGGTGGCCGCCGGCGACGCGCTCCTCTCACCGGGCCCGACGGCAAGCCTGATAGCCCGCGTACTGCGCGCCCCGCAGCCCGTCGCGGGCGGCGGCCCCGGCGCCCTGGCCTCCCTCTCCGACAGGGAACGCGAGGTTCTCACCCTGGTCGCCCGGGGCCTCAACAACACGGAGATCGCCGACGCGCTCGCGCTGAGCCCGCTGACCGCGAAGACCCATGTGAGCCGGATCATGGGGAAGTCGGGGGTACGGGACCGGGCCCAGCTGGTGATCCTGGCGTACGAGTCCGGACTGGTCGTGCCGGGCGGGTGAGAGGCCGGGGGCTGAGCCCTGACCGGGGCGGCGCCCGGGCCTGCGCGGGGCTCAGCCCTGCCCGGGTGCGTCGGTGCCGTCGACCGGTTTGATCAGGGAGTCCTCGGAGGGCCGGGACCTGGAGGCGCCCTTGGCGGGATCCGAGGCGGCCGGGAGCGGGGCGAGCTCGGTACCGTTCCAGCGCAGGGTGGTGTCGGACTCACGGTTGCGGCCGCCCGCGGGCTCGGTGACGACCAGATCGCCGCCGAGCGTCGCGGCGCTCGTGCCGGGCCGCCCCGCGTACTCCAGAACGGCGTGGGCCTGCTCGCCCACCGCGGTGTAGACCCAGAGGATGGTGCGGCCCAAGTCGTCGTAGGCGAGGACGAGTTCACGCTGCCCGTCACCCGTGAGATCGGCGTACGCGGGTGGCCGCAGCCGGCACGAGGAGCCGTCCGGGCACTCCTTGAGGCCGGTCTGCACCGCACGGTCGGTCGCCGGGTCCGCGGCGAGCAGCCGCACCCCGGCGACCCGCGTGAGATCCCCGTCGGGCACGGTCACCCCCGGCACGGGCCCGCGCGCGTGGAAGCCCTGGCCCGGCTTGGTGGGCGTGACGGGGGCGGTGTGGTCGGGCCACAGCGGGGACGCGCTCACCGAAGCGGAGGGCGAAGCAGCCGGCCCGTCGTCCCGCACACCCTCGCCCGCCGAACACCCCGCGAGCGCCAGCACGGCGAACGCGCAGACCGCCGTGCGGGCACGGCGACCGGTCGTGGGCAGCGGCATTCCGGTCCGTCCAGGGGAGGCGAAGGGTTCAGTCACAGGAGAAGAGGGCCCTGCTCGCGCAATGGTGCCCCATCCCTCTGTGGAATCCCCGTGAACCGGCCCACAGGTGGGCACCCGGAATGCCCGGACCGCTTGAGCGGCAAGGGAAGGGCCTGCCTGGGGTGATCCGTGCCACTGACCGGTGACCGGGTGCTCCACCGACCAGAAATCGGACCGCACCCGCGGCGTGAGTACCGCTACTCGTGCCGATCCGGGCCCGCACGCCGCACAAGGCACCCCGTGCAGGACAATGGCCGCATGAGTCTGTTCCGTGATGACGGCATCGTGCTGCGCACCCAGAAGCTGGGGGAAGCCGACCGCATCATCACGCTGCTCACCCGCAACCACGGCAGGGTGCGGGCGGTCGCCCGCGGTGTGCGGCGGACCAAGTCGAAGTTCGGGGCCCGGCTCGAACCGTTCAGCCACGTCGACGTGCAGTTCTTCGCCCGCGGCAGCGAACTCGTCGGCCGCGGGCTCCCCTTGTGCACCCAGAGTGAGACCATCGCTCCCTACGGTGGCGGCATCGTCACCGACTACGCCCGGTACACCGCGGGCACCGCCATGCTGGAGACGGCCGAACGGTTCACCGACCACGAGGGCGAGCCGGCCGTCCAGCAGTACCTGCTCCTGGTGGGCGGGCTGCGCACGCTCGCCCGCGGCGAGCACGCCCCGCACCTCATCCTCGACGCCTTCCTGCTGCGCTCGCTCGCCGTGAACGGATACGCCCCGAGTTTCGAGGATTGCGCGAAATGCGGCATCCACGGCCCGAACCGGTTCTTCTCCGTCGCGGGCGGCGGCGTCATATGCGGTGACTGCCGCGTACCCGGCAGCGTCGTACCCTCTGCGGAGGCCATCGGACTGCTCAGCGCGCTGCTCACGGGGGACTGGGAGACGGCGGACGCGAGTGAGCCGAGGCATGTGCGGGAGGGCAGCGGGCTCGTATCGGCCTATCTGCACTGGCACTTGGAGCGCGGCCTGCGCTCCTTGCGGTACGTAGAGAAGAACTGAGCAGCACCGAGCAGCATCAGAGCATCTAGGGAGAGAGCTCCACATGGCAGTACGCGGAATCCTGGGCGGGCGGTCGCGGCGTGATTACAAGACCCCCGAGCCGCACCCCTCGGGCGCGGTGCCGCCGAAGATCCCGGCCGAGCTGGTGCCCAACCACGTCGCCTGCGTCATGGACGGCAACGGCCGCTGGGCCAAGGAGCGCGGCCTGCCCCGCACCGAGGGCCACAAGGTCGGCGAGGGCGTCGTCCTCGACGTGCTCAAGGGCTGCCTGGAGATGGGCGTCAAGAACCTCTCCCTGTACGCCTTCTCGACCGAGAACTGGAAGCGCTCGCCCGAAGAGGTCCGCTTCCTGATGAACTTCAACCGCGACGTCATCCGGCGCCGCCGCGACGAGATGAACGAGCTCGGCATCCGCATCCGCTGGGTCGGCCGCATGCCCAAGATGTGGAAGTCCGTCGTCCAGGAGCTCCAGGTCGCCCAGGAGCAGACCGTCGACAACGACGCCATGACGCTGTACTTCTGCGTCAACTACGGCGGCCGGGCGGAGGTCGCGGACGCCGCGCAGGCCATCGCACGCGATGTCGCCGCCGGGAAGCTCGACCCGTCGAAGGTCAACGAGAAGACCTTCGCCAAGTACCTGTACTACCCCGACATGCCGGACGTCGACCTGTTCCTGCGGCCCAGCGGCGAGCAGCGCACCTCCAACTACCTGATCTGGCAGTCCAGTTACGCCGAGATGGTCTTCCAGGACGTGCTGTGGCCCGACTTCGACCGGCGCGACCTGTGGCGGGCCTGCCTGGAGTTCGCCTCCCGCGACCGCCGTTTCGGGGGAGCCATCCCGAACGAGGCGCTGGCCGCGCTCGACAAGAGCGGCGACGCGCCCCGGGGGTGACCCCGGGCCCTTCCCCCACCCCGCCCCTTCCCTAGACCCTCCGGGGGGTGGGGAGGGGGAAGGTTCGTTTCCTGGGGCTCCGCCCCAGACCCCGTATCGCGCCTAAAGGGCGCTCGTCCTCAAACGCCGGACAGGCTGGGTATGCCTGCATGGGCACCCTGCCAAGGATCAACCCCGCCAGAGGCGCGGGGAACTGCGCAATCACGTACCGGCGGCCCGCAGTCGAACCGCCACGCTCAGAGCCTGTGTCTAAACCCCGCCCGGGCCCGCGGTGTCTGGCACGCACTCCCCCAAGGCCTTAAGGGCCAGGGGGGACCCCCATGCCGCGTTGCCGAAACGCCCTAGTAGCTCCTCCCCCAAGGTCTTGAAGACCAGGGGGTACCCCCATCGAGGACCTTCCGGCGCCTTGCGATCGCACGCACCAGACACCGCGGCCTGATCCGGACGGGGTTTAGACACAGGCTCTCAGGGGGCCGGGGGCGGAGCCCCGAGGGGGTGGAAGGGGAGGCCCCTTACGAGTTCCCCGGGTTGGCGCACGCCTCGCACGTGCCGAAGATCTCCACCGTATGCGCCACGTTCACATACCCGTGCGCCGACGCGATCGACTCCGCCCACTTCTCCACCGCCGGGCCCTCGACCTCGACCGCCTTGCCGCACACCCGGCACACGAGGTGATGGTGGTGGTCTTCCGAGGAGCAGCGCCGGTACACCGACTCCCCGTCGCTGGTGCGCAGCACGTCCACCTCGCCCGCGTCCGCGAGGGACTGCAGGGTGCGGTAGACGGTGGTCAGGCCCACCGAGTCGCCCCGGTGCTTGAGCATGTCGTGCAGTTCCTGTGCGCTGCGGAACTCGTCCACCTCGTCCAGCGCCGCCGCCACCGCGGCACGCTGCCGGGTCGACCGGCCTCGTACGGGGGCGGTATTCGACCCGCCGAGTGGCGCTGTCGTCACAGGTGCCTCCAAGCCTTGACCCGTACAAACTCTCCTGGGGCCATTGTGCCAGCTCCGGCTCAGGCCGTGACCTCGCCGGCCTGAGGCTTTGCCGGGGCGGGCACGTCGAGCCCGCACTCGCCCTCGGTCGGTGCGGCCGCCCCGGCCCGGGCCCGCCGCTTGGCGAGCGGCGTCGCGAGCGCCGTCAGGACGATGAAGATCGCGATCGTGAACAGGACGATGACCGCGCCCGGCGGCACGTCCTCGTAGTACGTGACCACCGTGCCGCTCAGCGTCACCGTCACCCCGATCGCCACCGCGATCGCGAAGGTCAGGGCGAAGCTGCGGGACAGCTGCTGGGCGGCCGCGACCGGCACCACCATCAGGGCGGAGACCAGGAGCAGGCCGACCACACGCATGGCCACCGTCACCGTGACCGCCGCCGTGACCGCCGTCAGGAGGTTCAGGGCGCGTACCGGAAGACCCGTCACACGTGCGAACTCCTCGTCCTGGCTGACCGCGAAGAGCTGGCGGCGCAGGCCGACGGTCACCGCGAGGACGAACGCCGCCAGGAGGCCGATGGCCCACACGTCGGACTGGGAGACCGTCGACAGGGAGCCGAAGAGGTAGGAGTTCAGGTTGGCCGTCGAGCCGCCCGGCGCGAGGTTGATGAAGAGCACGCCGCCCGCCATGCCGCCGTAGAACAGCATCGCGAGCGCGATGTCGCCGCGCGTCTTGCCGTACCAGCGGATCAGTTCCATGGTGACCGCGCCGAGTACGGAGATCAGCGTCGCCATCCACACGGGGGAGGTGGAGAGGAGGAAACCCAGGCCGACGCCGGTCATCGCCACGTGGCCGATGCCGTCGCCCATCAGCGCCTGGCGGCGCTGGACCAGGTAGATCCCGACGGCGGGCGCGGTGATCCCGACGAGCACGGCGGCGATCAACGCCCGTTGCATGAAGGGTGAGTTGAGGAGTTCCATCATGGTCAGGTCAGCAGTCCCGTGCGTACCGGCTCGGCGGCCGTGTGCGGATGTACGTGGTCGTGGCCGGGCAGCGCGTGCTGGCCGACCGCCCTCGGCGGCGGGCCGTCGTGCGCGACGCATCCGTCGCGCAGCACGACCGCCCGGTCGATCAGCGGCTCAAGGGGGCCCAGTTCGTGCAGCACGAGGAGGACCGAGGCGCCCGCGGCGACCTGCTCGCGCAGGGTCGCCGCGAGGATCTCCTGGCTCTCGATGTCGACGCCCGCCATCGGCTCGTCCATGATCAGGAGTTCCGGTTCGGCCGCCAACGCCCTTGCTATCAGGACGCGTTGGTGCTGGCCGCCGGAGAGCGCGTCCACGGAGTCCTTCGCCCGGTCGGCGAGGCCGACGGCCGCGATCGCCCGGTCGACGGCCTCGCGGTCCGCCCTGCGCAGGATCCCGAAGCGGGTGCGCGAAAGGCGCCCGGAGGAGACGACCTCGCGGATCGTGGCGGGCACCCCGCCCGCCGCGGTCGTGCGCTGCGGTACGTAGCCGACCCGCCCCCAGTCGCGGAAGCGCCGGCGCGGGGTGCCGAAGATCTCCACCGAGCCGCCGCTGAGCGGCACCTGCCCGATGATCGTCCGGATCGCGGTGGACTTGCCCGAGCCGTTCGCGCCGAGCAGGGCCACGACCTCGCCGCGGTGCACGGCCAGGTCGATGCCGCGCAGCACGGGGCGCGAGCCGAGCTCGGCCGTCACCTTGGTGAGCGATATGACGGGCTCCATGGCGGGTGCCTCCAAAGCGGGTGGGCGGATGGTCACTTGGCGCCGAGCGCCGTCGTCAGGGCGGTCAGGTTGGACCGCATCACCGAGAAGTAGTCGGTGCCCTTCGACTTGTCGGTGATGCCCTCAAGAGGGTCGAGTACATCAGTCTTCAGTGAGGCGTCCGACGCCAGGGTCTTGGCGGTCTTGTCGCTGACCAGCGTCTCGTAGAAGACGGTCGTGACCCCGTCGGCCTTCGCCATCTTCTGGAGGTCCTTGATCCGCGCCGGGCTGGGCTCGGAGTCCGGGTCGAGGCCGTTGATGGCCTCCTCGGTCAGCCCGTAGCGCTCGGCGAGGTAGCCGAAGGCGGCGTGGGTGGTGATGAAGACCCGCGACTTCAGGGTCTTGCTGTTCTTCAGCGCGGCCGCGTACTCCTTGTCGAGGCCGTCGAGCTTGCCCACCAGGGTGTCGGTGTTCTTCCGGTAGTCCGCCGCGTGGGCCGGGTCGGCCTTCGCCAGGGCCGCGCCGACGCCCTTGGCGACCTCGGCGTATTTCACCGGGTCCAGCCAGATGTGCGGGTCGTCGCCGCTCTCGGAGTGGCTGTGGCCGTGGTCGGCGTGCTCCTCCTCGCCGGCCGCGTGGTCGTGCTCGGCGGCGTGCCCGCCCACCTCGTTGCCGTGCTTCTCCATCGCGGTGAGCGTGGAGGCGTCCACCTTGGTCTTGACGTCGGCCTGCTTGACGGCCGCGTCCACGGCGGGCTGCAGGCCCTTGAGGTAGACCACCGCGTCGGCGTCGTTGAGCTTCGCGGTCTGCTTGGCGCTGATCTCCAGGTCGTGCGGCTCCACGCCCGGCTTCGTCAGCGTGGAGACCGAGACGTGGTCGCCGCCTATCTGCTCGGTCAGGAACTGCAACGGGTAGAACGACGCCACCACGTCCAGCTTGCCGCCCTTCCCGCCCGCGGCGGCCGAACCCGATCCGCAGGCGGTGAGGGCCGTGAGACCGAGGGCGGCGGCGCAGGAGAGGGCGGCCGCGGGTATGAGGCGTCGTACGTTCATGACATCCATTTTCAACAAAAATGGAAACGGTTGTCAATAATCGGGACCGGTGGCCTTCCGCGAGGGGCCGTGCGCGGGCCCCGCGCGGTAACCGATTTGATAGAGGGGGTGCGGCCGCCGCTAATCTGAGGCATTCGCCGTTCCCCCGTTCACGTCGTCGTTAATGAAGAGAGCACCGTGGCCGCCGACAAGATCGACACCATCGTCAACCTGAGCAAGCGCCGTGGCTTCGTCTACCCGTGCAGCGAGATCTACGGTGGTCAGCGTGCCGCCTGGGACTACGGGCCGCTGGGTGTCGAGCTGAAGGAGAACCTGAAGCGCCAGTGGTGGCGCTACATGGTCACCTCGCGCGAGGACGTCGTCGGCATCGACTCGTCGGTGATCCTGGCCTCCGAGGTCTGGGAGGCCTCCGGCCACGTCGCGACCTTCACCGACCCGCTCACCGAGTGCACCTCCTGCCACAAGCGCTTCCGCGCGGACCACCTCGAAGAGGCGTACGAGGAGAAGCACGGCAAGGCCCCCGCCAACGGCCTCGCCGACCTCAACTGCCCCAACTGCGGCAACAAGGGCACCTTCACCGAGCCCAAGAGCTTCTCGGGCCTGCTCTCCACCCACCTCGGCCCGACCCAGGACACCGGCTCGGTCGCCTACCTGCGCCCCGAGACCGCCCAGGGCATCTTCACCAACTTCGGCCAGGTCCAGCAGACTTCCCGCAAGAAGCCGCCGTTCGGCATCGCGCAGATGGGCAAGTCCTTCCGCAACGAGATCACGCCGGGCAACTTCATCTTCCGCACCCGCGAGTTCGAGCAGATGGAGATGGAGTTCTTCGTCAAGCCCGGCGAGGACGAGCAGTGGCAGGAATACTGGATGGAGCAGCGCTGGAACTGGTACACGGGCCTCGGCCTGCGTGAAGAGAACATGCGCTGGTACGAGCACCCCGCGGAGAAGCTCTCCCACTACTCCAAGCGCACCGCCGACATCGAGTACCGCTTCAGCTTCGGCGGCAGCGAGTGGGGCGAGCTGGAGGGCGTCGCCAACCGCACCGACTACGACCTGAGCGCCCACTCCAAGGCATCCGGCCACGACCTCTCCTACTTCGACCAGGAGGCCGGCGAGCGCTGGACGCCGTACGTCATCGAGCCCGCGGCCGGTGTCGGCCGCGCGATGCTGGCGTTCCTGCTCGACGCCTACAACGAGGACGAGGCGCCCAACGCCAAGGGCGTCATGGAGAAGCGCGCCGTGATGCGCCTCGACCCGCGCCTGGCTCCCGTCAAGGTCGCCGTCCTGCCGCTGTCCCGCAACCCGCAGCTCTCCCCGAAGGCCAAGGGCCTCGCGGCGGACCTGCGGCAGAACTGGAACATCGAGTTCGACGACGCGGGCGCGATCGGCCGCCGCTACCGCCGCCAGGACGAGATCGGCACCCCGTTCTGCGTGACCGTCGACTTCGACACCCTCGACGACAACGCGGTCACCGTTCGCGAGCGGGACACCATGGCCCAGGAGCGGGTCTCCCTGGACCAGATCCAGCAGTACCTCGGCAGCAGGCTGCTGGGCTGCTAGGCAGGGGGCTTACTCCTGGGGGCTCCGCCCCCAGCCCCCTGTTTGTCGCCTGCGGACCGTGCGTGGCTGGTCGCGCAGTTCCCCGCGCCCCTTGGCGGCATGACGAAGCCCCGGGTTCCTCCGCCAGGAACCCGGGGCTTCCGCCTTGCCCAGTACGGGAGTCACGGCTTGCGCAGTGCGACCACCCCGCACGCCACCGCCATCGGCAGCTCCGCCGCCAACGCCAGGGTCAGGGACGTCGCAAGGTCGCCGGGGGCCGCCGTCGTCACGTCGAACCAGGCGTCCATCACCAGCAGCGCCGCCGTCGCCGCGGCGAGCTGGGAGGCCCGGGGGTCCTTCCGCTTCAGGAGGACCCCGGTACCGGTCAGGCCCGCCGCCAGCACGGCGTCCAGGCCGATCCACGCCGTCGACCAGTTGGAGACCTCCGTGGTCTGCGGCAGCGTCTTGGCGAGCACCACCATCCACGGCACCAGCGCCATCCCCGCCCCCGTCAGGACGGTCGCCAGACGCGGCCGACGGCCCAGAACTCCCGCAGCGCCCACGACAGTACGGGGCGTACGGCTCGTACGGACCTGAGGGGCGACGAGAGTCATGGCGGCGGGCTCCTTCCGGCCCGGCGGTCCCTCCGCCCGAGCACAGCAACAAGACTCGCGTCCCGAGCCCCTCCGGTCAGTAACGCGGCTGTCCGAACCGGGGGTGGTGCTGGCTACACCCCCGACCGGGCAGCAGCGTGATGGAAAGCCCGTGACCAGCCCAACTACGCTGTGGACATGGCAACTCCCGGCCCGCTGCGGCGTGCGTACGACTGGACCGCCGCGCACGCGCCGTGGTCGGCGTGGGCCTGGCGCAACACCGCCCTCGTGGTGGCATCCGTACCGGTGGCGGTCCCCGCGGTGTTCGCCCTCGCGTACACGTTCTCCAACCCCGGGCACATCCTCAAGACGCTCGGCTTCGTGCTGCTCCTGAACCCGCTGCTCACCCGGCTCCAGCGCAGCCGCTTCTGGTCGCTGACGGGCCTCGACATCCCGCCGATCCAGTGGGCCCGCCCCTGGTACCGCTGGGGCGGCCTCCTCCCGCGGCTGCGCGCCGAATCGACCTGGCGGCAGTACGGCTACCACCTGCTGGTCTCCCCGCTCACCGCGGTCGGCGGCACCCTGGTCGTGCTCGGCTGGGCCTCGGCGGCCGCCTGCACCTTCGTCTACTCCTGGGTGTGGGCACTGCCCGTCAACGACCAGCCCACCGGCTGGACCGAGGCCTATGTCGCTATCACTGTCCTCGGCGTCCTGCTGCTCATCGCCATGCCCTGGTTCGCCGCCCTCGTCGCCGGACTCGACAGCCGCGCGGCGACCGTCCTGCTCGGCCCCAACCGGGCCAAGGAACTCGAACGCCGCGTCGAGGACCTCGCCGAGAGCCGGGCCGACATCCTGGACGCCGCCGACCTGGAGCGCCGCCGCATCGAACGCGACCTGCACGACGGTGCCCAACAGCGCCTGGTCTCCCTCGCCATGAACCTCGGCATCGCCCGCGCCACCCTCACCGACCTGCCGCCCGAAGCGAGGGCTGTCATCGACGAGGCCCACCGCGAGGCCAAGGAAGCCATCGAGGAACTCAGCAACCTCGTACGGGGCCTGCACCCGGCCGTCCTGGAGGACCGCGGCCTGGACGCCGCGATCTCCGGCATCGCCGCCCGCGCCCCCTTCCCCGTCGAACTCACCGTGGACCTCGCCGAACGCCCCTCGCCCACGGTCGAGGCCGTCGCCTACTTCGTCGTCTCCGAAACCCTCGCCAACGTCGCCAAGCACGCCCGTGCGACGCGCTGCTCCGTCCAGGTCCGCCGCCGCGCCCAACTCCTGACGATCACCGTCAGCGACAACGGCGTGGGCGGCGCCGACCCGGCGGGCGGCACCGGACTGCTGGGCCTGCGCAAGCGCGTAGGGTCGGTCGACGGAACCATCAGGATCAACAGCCCCCACGGGGGCCCGACCGTCATCACTGTGGAGCTGCCGTGCGGGCTGTGATCGCCGAGGATTCGGTGCTGCTGCGGATAGGACTCGTCAAGGTCCTGGAAATGGCCGGATTCGAAGTCGCCGCCGAGGCCGGAGACGCCGAGGGCCTGCTGCGGGCCGTCGAGGAACACCGGCCGAAACTGGCACTCGTCGACGTCCGGATGCCACCCGGCTTCACCGACGAGGGCGTACGCGCCGCCCTGATGATCCGTCAGCAGTGGCCGGACACCGCCGTGTTGCTGCTCTCGCAGTACGTCGAGGAGCGGTACGCCGCCGACCTGCTCGCCACCCAGACCGGCGGCATCGGCTACCTCCTCAAGCAACGGGTCGCCGACGTCGAGGAGTTCGTCGACGCCCTCAAACGCGTCGCGTCCGGCGGCACCGCGCTCGACCCGCAGGTCGTCGCCCAGCTCCTGCTGCGCCGCGGCGGCGGGCCCGACCCGCTGGAACGGCTCACCCCGCGCGAACGCGACGTCCTCGCGCTCATGGCGGAAGGCCGCTCCAACGCCGGGATCGCCGCCGAACTCGTCGTCAGCGAGAGCGCGGTGGCCAAACACATCAACAACATCTTCGCCAAGCTCGACCTGCCCGTCGCCGACGGCGACCACCGCCGGGTCCTCGCGGTCCTGCGGTTCCTGGACGGCGGACCGGCATGACCGCCACCGAGCAGCGCGAGGCGCCCAGGAGCGCCAAGGAGCGCCCCCGCCACCGCACCGCCTGGATCATCGTCGCGATCATCGGCGCTCTGGGCGTCGTGGCCCCGTTCACCTTCTCGCTCGTCGCCGACGCCATCAGCCGGACCGACAAGTACGAGAGCCCCGACAACGGCCGCCCCCATGCCGTCTCGGCCGTCGAACTGGACGCCGGATCCGCCCAGATCACCGTCATGACCGGCGCCGCCGGACAGGTGACGATGAACGGCAGCCTCACCTGGTCCATGAAACGGCCGAAAATCGAGCGGACCTGGGACGGCGACACCCTCAAGGTGCGCACCCGCTGCGACGGCTTCGTCGACGAGTTCCTCCAGAACTGCCAGGTCGACCTCAAACTGGCCGTCCCCGCCGGCGTCAGCCTCAAGGTGAAGAGCGGATCCGGCCCGATCAAGGTCCGCGATCTGACCGGCCCGGTCGACGTCCAGGGCGGCTCCGGCAGCATGAAACTGCACGGGCTCAAGGGCACGGTCAAAGCCAAGGTCGGCTCCGGCGAGATCAAAGCGGACCAACTCTCCTCGTCCGAGGCCGACTTGCGGTCCGGCTCCGGCACCGTGGACGCCGAATTCACCGCCGCGCCATGGCGGGTCAAGGCCTCCGCCGGATCGGGCAGCGTCTCGGTCACCGTGCCGCAGGGCGCCCGCTACCGGGTCGCCGGAGGGTCGAGATCGGGCGGCCGCAGCATCCAGAAGGAACTGAGCGATGCCAACTCCGACCGGGTCCTGGACGTCTCCAGCGGCTCAGGATCGGTCACGGTCGGCTACCCCGGCTACTGACCTGCGGGGCCCGCTGTTGATGCTGTCGGCCAGGGCCGCACGCCTCGGACGAGATCCGCCGGCAGGCCCTAACGCTTCAGCCCCAGCAGCAGCAGGTCCACCACAGCGCCGAAGTCGTCCACGATGGAGGGACGCGACCACTCCGCCGCGTACACCGGATCGTGGAAGCGGCCCGTCGCGTCGAACACGGCTCGCGCCGAGACCGCCGCCGACTCGTACGGGACCCTGAACTCGCCCCGCTCCAGGCCGAATTGGATGATCGCGGTGAGCTGGCCCACCAGCTCCGCGATGTGCTCCTCCACGACGCTGCTGTTCTCGCGGAGCAGCACCTCGTACGTCTGGAACAGCTCCGGGTCATCGCCCGCCTTGTGCATCTTGGCCTGGAACAGCTCGCTCAGCCAGAGCCTCAGGACGACACCCGACTCCAGGTCCTCGCGGGCCGCGATGTCCCGCAACAGGTCCGTCGAACGGTTCAGCCACCGCTCGGTGACCGCCTCGCGCAACGCGGCCTTCGTACGGAAGTGGCGGTACACACTGCCGTGACTCACCCCGAGCTGGCGCGCGACATCGACGACCGTCGCCTTCGCCGGGCCGTGGCGGCGCAGCACCTCCTCGGTCGCGACGAGGATGCGCTCGGCGGTCAGCGGTTCCGTACTCATGCCCATGACGTTACCTGCCGCTCGGAAGGACCCACGGAGCCTGTGGACAACCCCGGTCACGGACTTGTCCACAGGTCACAGGCCGCGGGCCACAGGCCACGGGCGCGGGGTGTGGCGTGGGGTGCGGGGTGTGGGGGCGCGGCCCGGGCTCAGCGCCCACTGCGACTCAGTGCTCACTGTCCAGGTGCGCCATCTGGGCCTGGGGGTAGCGGTCGCCCGCGGCCGCGCCGGCCGGGATCGCGGCCTCGATCGCGGCGAGGTCGGCGGCGGTGAGCTCCACGTCCAGCGCGCCGAGCGCCTCGGTCAGCCGGTCCCGGCGGCGCGCGCCGACCAGCGGCACGATGTCCGCCTCGTGCCGGGGCCCCTGCGCGAGGACCCAGGCGATGGCGGTCTGCGCGACCGAGACGCCCTTCTGCTCGGCGATCTTCCGCAGCGCCTCGACGAGGTCCAGGTTGTGCTGGAGGTTCTCGCCCTGGAAGCGCGGGCTCATGCCCCGGAAGTCGCCCGCGGCCAACTGCCGGTCGCGCGAGAAGTGCCCGCTGATCAGACCGCGCGAGAGTACTCCGTACGCCGTGATGCCGATGCCCAGCTCGCTCGCGGCCGGCAGGATCTCGTCCTCGATGCCGCGCGAGATCAGCGAGTACTCGATCTGGAGGTCCGAGATCGGAGCCACGGCGGCGGCCCGGCGCAGAGTGGCCGCGCCGACCTCGGAAAGCCCGATGTGCCGTACGTGTCCGGCCTGGACCAGCTCGGCGATGGCGCCGACGGTCTCCTCGATCGGCACGTTCTCGTCGACCCGGGCGATCCGGTAGATGTCGATGTGGTCGACGCCGAGGCGCTGCAGCGAGTAGGCGGCGAAGTTCTTGACCGCGGCCGGCCGTCCGTCGTACCCGAACCAGGCGCCGTCCGGGCCGCGGAGCGCGCCGAACTTCACGCTGGTCAGCGCCTGTTCGCGGGCCGCGGCGGGGGCGGAACGCAGCGCCTCGCCGATCAGCATCTCGTTGTGGCCCATGGCGTAGAAGTCGCCGGTGTCCAGAAGCGTGACGCCGGCGTCGAGCGCGGCATGGATGGTGGCGATCGACTCGTCCCGGTCGGCTTCTCCGTACAGCGCCGACATGCCCATGCAGCCGAGGCCGAGCACGGAGGTACGGGGGCCGGTGGTGCCGAGGGTGCGGGTTCGCATGAGAGGGGCTCCTTGGTGGTGGGGTGTGCGTCCATCATGACATGACAGCTGACAGATTTCAATATCTGTCAGCTGTCATGCGTCAGATATCAGGCGTCAGGTGGCGCCAGGTGTCAGACGTCGGCCATGGGCTCGGCATCCGGCATGGTCCGACATCTGCCATGGGCGCTTGTCGCCTGTCGCCTGTCGCCCCGCCCCCAATAACTGGTACGACCCACCCCCGGGACCCAGGTACCGTCGCCCTCATGGCTAAGAGTCGTAACAACCTGCTCGGTGTCGGTGGACAGCGAAAGAAGGTGTCCCGCAACGGGGACCAGGGCTCCGTCCAAGGGAGCGCGGCCGACCGGAAGGCGGCCGTGGACAAGAAGGAGGAGCTGCTGCGCAAGATGCGTGAGCGCGCCAACCCCGCGACGACGGAGTCGAGCGAGAGCTGATCCGGGGATCCCGGGGATCCCGGGGATCCCGGGGATCCCGGGGATCCCGGGGTATCCGGGAGGCCCGGGGTATCCAAGGAACCCGGGGCATCCGGAACATCCGTGAATGGCGAAGGGCCCGGAACGTGTCGGACGTTCCGGGCCCTTCGCCGTCGGCGGCTCACCCGCTCACCGCATGGCGCGCGGAAGTCGCAGGCTCAGCAGAGTCGTCAGGACGATCAGGCCGAGCTGGACGAGGAGCGTGACGACGAGCGCGTCGCGCATGCCCATCGAGGGGGCGAGGGCGAGGAAGAGGCTGCCCAGGACGGCGACGCCGAGGGCGATCGCGGACTGTTGGGTGGTGACCACCACGCCGCTGCCCACCCCGGCCCGGTCGGCCGGTATGTCGGAGATCATCAGCCGGATGAGGACCGGGAGTTGGAGGCCCTGGCCGAGTCCGGCGAGAGCCACACCCGGGGCGAGTTCGAGGACACTGAGGCCCGACCAGCCGCGCCACACGGTCAGCACGATCAGGGCGATGCCGACCGCCTGGATCACTCCGCCGGCGGTCACCACGCGGGTGCCGAAGCGGCCGATGAGCCGGGGCCCGGCGAGCGAGGCGGCGAAGAAGGCGAGCGCCATCGGGACGAGGGCCAGACCTGCCGCGACCGGGCCCATCCGCAGTCCCTGCTGCAGCACCACGGCGACCACGAACATGAAGCCGCTGAAGCCGATCGAGAACGGCACCACCATCGCCAGACCGCGCCGCAGCGAGTCCGTTTCGAGCAGGCTCGGCGGCACGAGCGGCGTCCGGCCGAGCCTGTCCGCGCGCCGCTCCACCAGGAAGAACGCGACGGCGGCGAAGGGGAAGGCACCGAGCGAGACCCACGTCCACAGCGGCCAGCCCGCGGCTCGCCCCTCGGTCAGGGGGAGCAGCAGCGACATCAGGGACAGCGCGAGGAGCAGGGTGCCCGCCACGTCGATCGTGGTCGGCCGGTCCGAGCGGGTCTCCGGCATGGTGCGGGCCGTCAGGAGCAGGCCCAGTACGACGACCGGCACGTTCACCAGGAACACCGAGCGCCAGCCGGACCCGGCGATGTCGGCCGCGACCAGGACGCCGCCGAGGATCTGCCCGGCCACCATGGAGAGGCCGGCGGTCGCTCCGTACAGGCTCATGGCCTTGGCGCGGCGCGGGCCCTGGGTGGTGGCCTGGATGGTGGCGAGCACCTGCGGCATCATCAGCGCGGCCGCGGCACCCTGTGCCACCCGTGCGCCGACCAGGGTCCAGGCGCTCGGCGCGAGGCCGCAGGCGAGCGAGGTGAGGCCGAAGGCCGCCATGCCGATCAGGAAGAGCCTGCGCCGGCCGGCCATGTCGCCGAGGCGACCGCCGAGGACGAGCAGGACGGCGTAGGCGACGCCGTATCCGGCGACGACGAGCTCCAGCAGGGCCGGGCCCGCGGCCAGATCGCTGTCCATGGACGGCAGGGCGACGTTGACGATAAAGAAGTCGATCATGGGCAGTGCCGCGCCGAGCAGTACCGTGAACAGCCCGAGCGGCCCGATGACTGCCCCGTGGCGGGTAACCGGGACAGCAGCGGAAGAAGCGGAAGAGGTGGAAGGGTTGGAGGTCGTCCGTACCGTTGTTTCACTCACGGGGAAGACGATCCTCCTCCCGTGAGCCTGGTACCAGAGTCTTCTTATCCTGGTACAAGCACTACCTGCCAACCGGCTGACAAGCATCGCCGGGTACGGCACCCTGAAGCCATGAGCACTGTGGCCCCGGCGAGCGATGTCCGCCGTCATGAGCTGGCCGAATTCCTGCGCAGCCGCCGCGAGCGCATCACCCCCGAGCAGGTGGGACTGCCGCCCGGCCGGCGCCGGCGCACCCCGGGGCTGCGCCGCGAGGAGGTCGCGCAGCTCTCCGCTGTCGGTGTCACCTGGTACACCTGGCTGGAGCAGGCCCGCGACATCCAGGTCTCCCCGCAGGTCCTGGACGCCCTCGCGCGGGCCCTGCTGCTCGACGCCAGCGAGCGCAGCCACCTGTTCTCGCTGGCCGGCGCCCTCGACCCGGCGCCGAACGCGGCATGCCCGAACGTGACCCCCGCGCTGCGCGCCATGCTCGACCAGCTGGGGCCGATCCCGGCCTGCATCCAGAACAGCCGGTACGACATCCTCGCGTACAACAGCACCTACGGACGGCTGCTCTGCGACCTCGACGCCCTGGCGCCCGAGGAGCGCAACTGCCTGTGGCTGGCCTTCACCAACGCCGACTGGCGGGCCTCGGTGGTCGATGTCGCCGAGGTGAACCGGGTGATGGCCGCCAAGTTCCGCGCCTCGATGGCCGAGCACCTGACCGAGCCCGCCTGGAAGGCGCTGCTGGCCCGGCTGACGGGCGCCTCGGAGGAGTTCCGCGAGGTGTGGGCCCGGCACGAGGTGGTCAACCAGGGCGGCAAGACCAAGTACCTCCGCAACGCCCAGGTCGGCCTGCTGTCCGTCGAGCACACCAACCTGTGGCTCGGGCCGTCGGCCGGTCCGCGGATGGTGATGTACGTGCCGACGGATGACGAAACCCGCGAACGCCTTGAGAAACTCAAGGAGTTGGCGGACGCCGATCAGGCATTGGCGTCCGCCGGGGCCTGAACGGCCGGCGCCTCCAGACGTTCCGCGGTCCGCCGTGCCGACTCCCGCGCCCACCGCCCGCTGGTCGCGAGCCCCACGCACAGCACGCTCAGACCGCAGCCCGTGATGATCCACCAGGCGGGCCGGGCGGCCCCGGGGAAGCTGTCGGCGTACGCGCCGGACGCGACGCCCGCCATGCCGCCCGCGAGCACCGCGCCGATCACGGCCACGCCCAGCGTCTGGCCGATCTGGCGGCTGGTGGAGGCGACCGCGGCGGCCACGCCTGCCTGGGAGCGGGGCATTCCGGAGACCGCGGTGTTGGTGATGGGTGCGTTCACCATGCCGAAGCCGAGGCCGAACAGGACGTACCCGGCGAACAGCAGCGCCGTGGTCCGCTCGGCGTCGAAGACCGCGAAGAGCAGCCCGCTCGCGGCCATCGCGATGCCCGCGACCAGCAGAGACAGGCGCGGCCCGCGGCTGCCGACGAGGCGGCCCGACAGGGGCGCGCAGACGAAGGTGAGCGCGGCCATGGGCAGCATGTAGAGCCCGGCGTTCAGGGCGCTCAGACCGCGGGCGTTCTGCAGGTACAGCGTGTTGAGGAAGAGGAACCCGCCGAGCGCGGCGAACGCCGAGACGGCTATGACGGTGGCGCCGCTGAACGGGGCGCTGCGAAAGAAGCGCAGGTCGATGAGGGCCTCGGCGCGCCGAGGCTCGTACACCAGGAGGGCGGTGAGCGCGGCGACGGCGATGGCGGCGAACGCCAGGATCTGCGGCGCGTCCCAGCCGGCGCTGGGCACCTCGATGATCGCGTACGTCAGCGAGCCGAGCAGCGCGATGACCAGCATCTGGCCGACCGGGTCGGGGCGGCGCGGCTTGGGGGCGCGCGACTCGGGGACGTAGCGCCAGGTCAGGAAGAGGGCGAGCAGCCCTACCGGCAGGTTGAGCCAGAAGATCGATCGCCAGCCGACCGACTCGACGAGCACACCGCCGATGATCGGGCCCGCGGCCATCGAGATGCCGACGACACCGCCCCAGACGCCTATGGCGCGGGCGCGTTCGCGCGGGTCGGTGAACGTGTTGGTGATGATCGACATCGCGACGGGGTTGAGCATCGAGCCGCCGACCGCCTGCACCATCCGGAAGGCCACCAGGGATCCCAGATCGGGCGCGAGCGAGCAGAGCACCGAACCGATGGTGAACAGGACAAGGCCCGCCTTGAAGACCTTGCGGCGCCCGATGCGGTCGGCGGTCGAGCCCGCCAGCATCAGGAGCGAGGCGAGGACCAGGGTGTATGCGTCGATCGTCCACTGCAGGCCGGAGACACCGGCGTGGAAGTCCTTCTGCATGGAGGGGAGGGCGACATTGAGGACGGTGTTGTCGAGGCTGACGATCAGCAGGCTCATGCAGCAGATCGCCAGGATGAGCATCCGTCGGCGGTGGTTCGGCTCGGACATGACATCGATAGTACGCCTAACTAATGAACCTCTGTCGACGCGACCCCGGTGGCGGCGGTCCCGGTACCGCCGATGCCGGTACCAGCGGCCCCGGTACCGGCGCTACCGGCCTGCGCGCCCCCGTCGTCCACAGCCTCGAAGAGCCGCCGCCGGCATGCGCGACAATGAACAGATGACCCCGCTCTCCATCGGCCCGCACACCGTGCAGCCGCCCGTGGTGCTCGCACCCATGGCCGGCATCACCAACGCTCCGTTCCGCACCCTGTGCCGCGAGTTCAGCGGCGGCAAGGGGCTGTTCGTCAGCGAGATGATCACGACGCGAGCGCTGGTCGAGCGCAACGAGAAGACCATGCAGCTCATCCACTTCGACGAGACCGAGACCCCGCGCTCGATCCAGTTGTACGGAGTGGACCCGGTCACCGTCGGCAAGGCCGTCCGCATGATCGTGGACGAGGACCTCGCCGACCACATCGACCTCAACTTCGGCTGCCCGGTCCCCAAGGTGACCCGCAAGGGCGGCGGCTCGGCGCTGCCCTACAAGCGGCCGCTGCTGCGCGCGATCCTGCACGAGGCCGTCACGGGCGCAGGGGACCTGCCGGTCACCATGAAGATGCGCAAGGGCATCGACGACGACCACATCACCTTCCTCGACGCCGGCCGGATCGCCGCCGAGGAGGGCGTCACCGCGATAGCGCTGCACGGCCGCACCGCCGCCCAGCACTACGGCGGCACCGCCGACTGGGACGCCATCGCCCGCCTCAAGGAGCACGTCCCCGAGATCCCGGTGCTCGGCAACGGCGACATCTGGTCCGCCGAGGACGCCCTGCGCATGGTCAAGGAGACCGGCTGCGACGGCGTCGTGGTCGGCCGCGGCTGCCTCGGGCGGCCCTGGCTCTTCGGTGACCTGGTCGCCGCGTTCGAGGGCACGGATTCCTTCGCGCGGCCCACGCTGCGCACGGTCTCCGAGGTGATGCTGCGGCACGCGACGCTGCTCGGCGAGTGGATCGGCGACGAGACGCGCGGCGTGATCGACTTCCGCAAGCACGTCGCCTGGTACCTCAAGGGCTTCGCGGTCGGTTCGCAGCTGCGCAAGAGCCTGGCCGTCACCTCGTCCCTGGACGAGCTGGCTGCTCAGTTGAGCGAGCTGGACCTGGACCAGCCGTGGCCGGACGGCGCCGACGGCCCCCGCGGCAGAACGTCCGGAAACAACCGGGTCGTCCTGCCGGACGGCTGGCTGAAGGACCCGTACGACTGCTCCGGCATCAGCATGGAAGCCGAGCTGGACACCTCCGGCGGCTGATCCGGGCCGGTTCGGGTCAGCCGGACCGGCCAAGGCGGCGTCCAAAGAGCCGTCCGAAGAGTGGAATTCCGCTCGATCGAGCGCGTGATTCTCGCCACCCCTGATAGGGGTTGCGCTCAGATGAGCGCTTTACATGTGGCTGCATCTCTGAAAGGGGTGGCACTCAGTGCCACCCCTTCAGTGTTCAAGTACTGAACTCACTTGGCGTGGAGTCCGCTCAAGTGAGCGCATATTGGCCCGTTCTTGACCTACTCCCTTCAACTGATGAAGGGAAGGCTCCCTCGTTCGTTACGCGCCAGTCACTTTCGATCTGGTGGCGGACGAGTGGTTACGCCCCCGTGACGCGCAAGTGGACGTACCCAGACACCTTCGATCTGGGTATGTTCCTCGCCGTCAGGGCAGCCACCGCGGATTCGAGGAGTCGAGACCCGTGTCGGAAGACAAAGACCTCCAGCACACCCAGAAGTTCGTCTACGACTTCACCGAGGGGAACAGGGACCTCAAGGACCTCCTCGGAGGCAAGGGCGCGAACCTCGCCGAGATGACCAATCTCGGTCTCCCGGTCCCTCCCGGGTTCACCATCACCACCGAGGCGTGCAAGGTCTACCTCGACAGCGGTGACGAGCCCGCCGAGCTGCGCGACGAGGTCAGCGCACACCTCGACGCCCTCCAGCAGACGATGGGCAAGAAGCTCGGCCAGGCCGACGACCCGCTGCTCGTCTCCGTCCGCTCCGGCGCCAAGTTCTCCATGCCCGGCATGATGGACACCGTCCTCAACATCGGGCTCTCCGACGAGTCGGTGGCCGGCCTCGCCAAGCAGTCCGGCGACGAGCGCTTCGCGTGGGACTCCTACCGCCGCCTGATCCAGATGTTCGGCAAGACCGTGCTCGGCGTGGACGGCGAGCTCTTCGAGGAGGCCCTGGAGGACACCAAGGCCGCCAAGAAGGTCACCGTCGACACCGACCTCGACGCGGGCGACCTGAAGAAGCTGGTCAAGCAGTTCAAGAAGATCGTCAAGTCCGAAGCCGGGCGCGACTTCCCGCAGGACCCGCGCGAGCAGATGGACCTCGCGATCCGCTCGGTCTTCGAATCCTGGAACACCGACCGCGCCAAGCTCTACCGCCGCCAGGAGCGCATCCCGGGCGACCTCGGCACCGCGGTCAACATCTGCTCCATGGTCTTCGGCAACCTCGGCCCCGACTCGGGCACCGGCGTCGCCTTCACCCGCGACCCCGCCTCGGGCCACCAGGGCGTGTACGGCGACTACCTGCAGAACGCCCAGGGCGAGGACGTCGTCGCGGGCATCCGCAACACCGTGCCGCTCGCCGAGCTGGAGTCCATCGACAAGAAGTCGTACGACCAGCTCATGCAGATCATGGAAACGCTTGAGACCCACTACAAGGATCTCTGCGACATCGAGTTCACCATCGAGCGCGGCCAGCTCTGGATGCTCCAGACCCGGGTCGGCAAGCGCACCGCCGGTGCCGCCTTCCGGATCGCCACCCAGCTGGTGGACCAGGGCCTCATCGACGAGGCCGAGGCCCTCCAGCGCGTCAACGGCGCCCAGCTCGCCCAGCTGATGTTCCCCCGCTTCGACGAGGCGGCCAAGAGCGACCTCATCGGCCGGGGCATCGCCGCCTCGCCCGGCGCGGCGGTCGGCAAGGCGGTCTTCGACTCGTACACCGCCGTCAAGTGGTCCCGCTCCGGCGAGAAGGTCATCCTGATCCGCCGCGAGACCAACCCCGACGACCTGGACGGCATGATCGCCTCCGAGGGCATCCTGACCTCGCGCGGCGGCAAGACCTCGCACGCCGCCGTCGTCGCCCGCGGCATGGGCAAGACCTGTGTCTGCGGCGCCGAGGAGCTGGAGGTCGACACCAAGCGCCGCCGCATGACCACCCAGGCGGGCACCGTCATCGAAGAGGGAGACCTCGTCTCCATCGACGGCTCCACCGGCAAGGTCTACCTCGGCGAGGTCCCCGTCGTGCCCTCGCCCGTCGTCGAGTACTTCGAGGGCCGCATGCACGCGGGCGCCGACGACGCCGACGAACTGGTCCAGGCCGTCCACCGGATCATGGCCTACGCGGACCGGGTGCGCCGGCTGCGCGTACGGGCCAACGCCGACAACGCCGAGGACGCCCTGCGGGCCCGGCGGTTCGGCGCCCAGGGCATCGGCCTGTGCCGCACCGAGCACATGTTCCTCGGCGAGCGGCGCGAGATGGTCGAGCGGCTCATCCTCGCCGACACCGACGACGAGCGCGAAGGGGCACTCAGTGCCCTGCTGCCGCTCCAGAAGAAGGACTTCGTCGAGCTGTTCGAGGCGATGGACGGCCTCCCCGTCACCGTCCGCCTCCTCGACCCGCCGCTGCACGAATTCCTGCCCGACATCACCGAGCTGTCGGTCCGCGTCGCGCTCGCCGAGTCCCGCAAGGACGCCAACGAGAACGACCTGCGCCTGCTCCAGGCCGTGCACAAGCTGCACGAGCAGAACCCCATGCTGGGCCTGCGCGGCGTACGCCTTGGCCTCGTCATCCCCGGCCTGTTCGCCATGCAGGTACGGGCGATCGCCGAGGCGGCCGCCGAGCGCAAGAACGCCAAGGGCGACCCCCGCGCCGAGATCATGATCCCGCTCGTCGGCACCGTCCAGGAGCTGGAGATCGTCCGCGAGGAGGCCGACGCCGTCATCGCCGAGGTCGAGGCCGCCACCGGCACCGCACTCAAGCTGACCATCGGCACCATGATCGAACTGCCCCGCGCCGCCCTGACGGCCGGTCAGATCGCCGAAGCCGCCCAGTTCTTCAGCTTCGGCACCAACGACCTCACCCAGACGGTCTGGGGCTTCTCCCGCGACGACGTCGAGGCCAGCTTCTTCACCGCGTACCTGGAGAAGGGCATCTTCGGGGTCTCGCCCTTCGAGACCATCGACAAGGACGGCGTCGGCTCCCTCGTGCGCTCCGCCGTCGAGGCCGGCCGGGCCACCCGCCCCGACCTGAAGCTCGGCGTCTGCGGCGAGCACGGCGGCGACCCCGAGTCGGTGCACTTCTTCCACGAGGTGGGCCTGGACTACGTGTCCTGCTCGCCGTTCCGCATCCCCGTGGCCCGCCTCGAAGCCGGCCGCGCGGCAGCCGAGTCGAAGGGCAGCGACTCCCGCTGAGACCCCGGAGCCGCCGCCGGGTCCCCGACCCTCAACACCGATCCGGCGGCGGCTCCGGAACACAAGAAGGGGCAGCAACCCTGTGCGGGGGTGCTGCCCCTTTTGCCTTCCCGCCCCCACCGGGACGCGGTAAGCGTTTGCCGTACGGTGCACGCCCCTACAGCGCCGAGGTGTGCGAGCGCTTAATTCCTGTTGAATGGCGGACATTTAACGGCGTGGTGGCCGGAAATGCAGAGTGCGGTTCACGGATCCCCACCCGTGAACCGCACTCTGTCAACCGCGCCGAGCACGGAGCCGCCACCTACGCCCACCGCCGCCAGAACCTGTGAAGCCCCCCACGGTCTTCGCAGAATCTTTCCGGTTGGCCCGGTGTCGTGCCCGACGAGGTACAGCTTTTCGTCCCCGGCACCCCTGGCGCGAGGCCTTTCAACTGTGGCTGAAAGGCCCGTGGTCACGGGCAGTGACGGGAGGCATACTCAGTCGAGTCGGTCGGGGGATCAATTGCGGATGCAACACAACGCAACAGGTTGCAACACAGTGGACAGGTGGGGTTTCGGTGCTGCGCATTCATTTCACCGGCGAGGATCTGGCTCGGCTCCGTATGGCGCCGGGTCCCGACACGCTGTGGGAAACGATTCTCAGCTTTCACCGCTTAAGGGACCGGCGGGGTGCCTCCGTATTCGGTGAATGGCGACAGGAAACTCGCGGCCGGTTGAGCGGAGAAACGCGATTGCTCTCCGCAATCGTTCCGTGTCGGGGATATTTCCCCGACTTTCTCACGCCGCCCCGGGGCCCGCATTCCCTGGAGAGCGGTCTCGAACGAATTCGCGAGACCGGACCCGAACGGCTGCACGCCGAACTCTCCCGGCTCCCCGCCGGCCGCCCGACCGCCGGCTGGGCGGCCACGCTCGCGGACGGCTGCACCACCCAACTCGGCCGCCTCGCCGACGCGTTGGCCGCCTACCACCAGGCGGCCGTCTCCCCGTACTGGGCGCACATACAGACCCGCGTCGACGCCGACCGGGCGGCCCGCGGCCGGGCCCTGCTCGACGGCGGAGCCGACGAACTCCTCGCCTCGCTGCCGCCGATGCTGCGCTGGCGCGCACCCGTCCTGGAGGCCGACTACCCGGTCGACCGCGAACTCCACCTGGACGGGCGGGGGCTGCTCCTGCAGCCCTCCTTCTTCTGCCGCCGCACCCCGGTCGCCCTCCAGGACCCCAAGCTGCCGCCCGTGCTGGTCTACCCGGTCACGCACACCCAGGCGCCGTACGAGTCCCCGCCGGGCCCCGACCGCGGCACCTCGCTCGGCCGGCTCGTCGGCCACACCCGCTCCAGCGTGCTCCACTCCATCGGCAACGGCTGCACCACCAGCGAACTCGCCCGCAGGGCAGGCGTTTCGCTCGCCTCCGCCAGCCAGCACGCCGGGGTCCTGCGCGACGCCGGACTCCTGGTCACGCTGCGGCACGGCAACTCCGTATTGCATACGCTGACCCCGCTCGGCTCCGCGCTGCTGTGCGGCGGGACCCCGCGCGTGCCGCGGCCGCGTCAGTCGTCGATCCCCGAGCGCTCCACGCCCGCCACGATGTAGCGCTGGAGCAGCAGGAAGACCAGGACCAGCGGGACGATGGAGACGGCCGCCGCCACGAACAGCTCGTGCAGATGGACCACCTGGGCGGTGGTGAACGTGGAGAGCGCCACCTGCACCGTCCAGGCATCCCGGTCCTGGCCGATGACCAGCGGCCACAGAAAGGAATTCCAGGCACCGATGAACACAATGGTGCCGACGGCCGCGAAGACCGGGCGCGCATTGGGCACGACGATCCTCCAGTACGTACGCCAATATCCAAGTCCGTCGACGCGGGCCGCATCCTCCAACTCCCGTGGAAATCCGGTGAAGAACTGGCGAAAGACGAAGCACGCGAACCCGGAGAACAGGGTGGGGATGATCAGGCCGCGCAAGCTCGACACCCAGCCGAGGGACGAAACAAGAACGAAACTTGGTACGAACGTGACCGCCGCCGGAACCATCAGCGTGCCGATCACCGCGTAGAAGACCTGGTTGGCGAAGCGGTACGGGATCCGCGCGAGGCCATACCCCGCGAGAGAGGCGAACAGCAGGGTGCCCACCGTCGTGGCGACCGCGATCAGCGCCGAGTTGAGCAGCGAGCGGGCCATCGGGACCGCCGGGTCGTCGAAGAGCTCGCGCACGTTCGACCAGTGCAGGGTGGACGGGAAGAACGTCCACTCCGGCGAGGTGATGTCCTGCTCCGCCGCCAGCCCGTTGCGGACCAGGAGGTAGAAGGGAACCAGGAACAGCACGGCGAGCGCGGCCAGGATCACCCAGCGCAGGGCGCGCCCGACCCGAACGAGAGCCTCGTCGGGGCCGTTGTGCCTTCGTGCGCCGGGCCGGCGGGGCGCGGTCATCAGTCGGCCTCCTTCCTGCCCAGGCCGAACCAGCGGGCCTGGAACACCGTCACCACCGCGATGATCAGCGCGAGGATCACCGCGCCCGCGCTGCCCATCCCCAGGTTCTGCCCCTGGCCGAGGGCGGTGTAGTAGAGATAGACCAGTGGCGGGCGGGCGTAGGGCGGATAGCCGCGGGCGTCGGAGAGCAGGTTGTAGAACTCGTCGAACGCCTGGAACGCGTTGATCACCAGAAGCAGCACCACCGCGATCGACGTGGTGCGCAACTGGGGAAAGGTGATGTGCCGGAACACCTGCCAGCCGGGCCGGGCGCCGTCGACCGCGGCCGCCTCGTACAGGCGCGGGCTGATCCGCTGGAGCCCCGCCAGGAACAGGATCATGTAGAACCCGGCCTGAAGCCACAGCCGTACGGTCACGATCACCAGCCAGTACCAGGGCGGATGCGTCGTCGAGAGCCAGGCCGTCTGATCGGCGCCGAACCAGCCGAGCACGGTGTTCGCGAGCCCGAACCGCACCCCGTTGAAGATAGACATCTTCCAGATCAGCGCGGCGACCACGTAGGAGCAGGCCGCGGGCAGGAAGAACACCGAGCGGAAGAACGCCTGGAAGCGGCGGATCCGGTTCACCATCAGCGCGAGGCCGAGCGCGAGCGCGTACGTCGCGGGGACGATGAACAGCGAGAACACCGCGAACGTCCCCAGGCTGGACGTGAACGCGCCGTCCCTCAGCATCGCCGTGTAGTTGTCGAACCCCACGAAGTCGGTGGGCGAGACCGTGTTGTGGGCGTCGAAGAAGCTGAGGTAGACGCTCCACAGGAGCGGGACGTAGGTGAAGAGGGCGAGCCCGGCGGCGAAGGGGCCGACGAAGATCCAGAACCACAAGGTGTTGTCTGAAATACGTCTACGCATGACTGTCATCCGTCCTCTGTCAGCGCTTCTCCGCCTCTCAGTGCTTCTTCACCCTCTGAAGTTCGTCGTTGGCCTTTCGGATGACAGATTTCAACTCGCTGTCAGGACTGGCCCCGTCCTTGATGATCCGGCTCAGCGCGTCCTGGTAGGCGCTCTGCAGCGTCGGCGTCCACAGCAGGGGCTGGGCGTAGCCGTGGTCCGTCGCGTACCTCACCGCGTCGGCCGCCGGGCCCTGCCGCAGCTTGGCCGCCTTCTTCGCGAGGGAGAGCCGGGCCGGGATGTGGAAGCCGTAGGAGAGCGCGAAGTCCTCCTGGAAATCGGTGCGTTCCACCCACAGCCACTTCACATACGCCTTCGCCTCGGCCTGGTGCTTCGAGCGGGTGGACACCGCGGCGGCGTACGCCCCGACCGGCACCGAGGGCTTCCCGTTCGGGCCGTCCTCGGGGAAGGGCAGCACCCCGAAGTCGTCCCCGAGCGCCTTCTGCACGGCGGGCAGCGCCCACAGCCCCGACCACTGCATCGCGGTCAGGCCCTGGAGGAACGCGGAGGGGTCCGACCAGTCGGTGGGCGCCCCCAGCAGCAGCGACTTGTCGGCGTACAACTGGTGCAGCTTGCCGAGCGTGCGGGAGGCGGCCGGGTCGTCGAAGCCCGCTCTGCCGTCGGCGGTGACCAGGCTCAGCCCGGCCGCGTACAGCGGCGTACCGCCGAGGACGCCCGCTCCGCCGTCATTGCCGAGGAAGAGCCCCTTGACCTTGTTCCGCGTCAACGCCTTCGCCGCGTCGACGAGTTGATCAAGAGTCTCCGGCGGCTGAACACCCGCATCCTTGAGAAGGCTCTTGCGGTAGTAGAGGAACTGCGTGTCGACGACCTGCGGGATGCCCCAGATCTTCCCGTCGTACGTCTTGGGCGCGAGCACGGCCGGGTTGAAATCGTCCTTCACCCCGTCGAGCAGGGCGGTGAGATCGGCGACCTGGCCACCCTGGATCTGGCCCAGGGTCGGCCCGTTGACCTCGAAGACGTCCGGACCCGAATCGGTGAGCAGCGCGGCTGCGGTCTGCTGGTCGTAGGCGCCGGGCCGCCACTGGACGGTGACCTTCACCTTGCCGTACGCGGCCGCATAACGGCGGACGGCGGCCTCGGTCCCGGCCTCACCGTACTGGTGGTACCAGTGGTCGAGCGTGCCCTTCCCGTCCGGTGAACTCCCTTTGTCACGGCCGGTGTTGGACCCGCATGCGCTGAGCAGACCGAGTGCGGCCCCGGTGCCGAGCAGTGTCCGGCGGCTGATCGTCATGGCGTACGCCCCCTGTTCGTCATCCCGCTGTACGCCTCAACGATCAACCATGCAGGGGGATTACGACAGCGTTATTGCGGCGATGTGTCAGCCCGGCCGGATGCGGCCGGCCGGGCGCGCCGGGGGCGGGGCGGTCGGGCCTTGGCGCGGGCGGTCGTCAGGTATCGACGCGGCCGGCCGTCAGGCCTCGGCGCGGCACGCGGTCGGGCCGAGCCGGAAGCGGAGCCGGCAGATCACCGCGTCGGTGTCCTTGCGGACGGCGTGGGCGAGGACGGCGCCGCGCTGGTTCTGCAGCACCCGCTGCCAGATGTGCGCGGGCTCCACCTCCGGTATCAGCACGGTGACCCGCGTGTGCGGGTGGTAGGCGTGGACACGGCTCACATAGGCGGCGACCGGACGGCCCAGGCTCCGGTGCTGGGAGGTCAGCTCGACCAGCTCCACGCCCGGATTCCACAGCTCCCAGTCCCGGCGCAGCGCCTCCGTGTCGCGCCGGTCCTCCTCGTCGGGATGGCTCACCGTCACGGCCCGTACCTCGTCGCCCAGGGACACGGCGGCGTTCAGGGCCTCGCGGGTCAGCCGCGACAGGTGGGAGACCGGCACGATCACCAACGACCGGTCACGGCGCGGCGGTTCGGGCACCCGGCCCAGGCCCAGACGGTCCGCGATCCGCCCGTACGCCCGGTGCACCGCCTCGAAGGCGAGCACCAGGAGCGGCAGCGCGATGACGATCAGCCAGGCACCCTCGGCGAACTTGATGGCGGTGACCACGACCGCGGAGACGCCGGTGAGGACGGCGCCGAAGCCGTTGAGAAGGGCCTTCCACAGCCAGCCGGGGGAGCGCTCCCCACGCCAGTGGATCACCATGCCGGTCTGGCAGATGGTGAAGCCGACGAACACGCCGATCGCGAACAGCGGGACCAGGGTGTTGGTGTCGCCGCCCGAGAAGACCAGGAGCGCGGCGGACACGGCGGCAAGGGCGAGCACGCCGTGCCGGTGCACCTGACGGTCGGCCTTGAGGCCGAAGACGTGCGGCAGATAGTTGTCGCGGGCCAGCAGCGACATCAGCACGGGCAGCCCTCCGAAGGAGGTGTTCGCGGCGAGCGCCAGAAGAACGACGGTCGCGAACTGTACGACGTAGAAAGCCCAGTTGTGGCCGAGGGACGCGTCCGCGAGCTGGGCGAGGACGGTGACGCCCTCGACCGGCTGGAGATGGAAGCGGCCGATGAGGACCGAGAGACCCACCAGCATGACCCCGAGCAGCGCGCCGAGCGCCACCTCCGTGCGCTGGGCGCGCCGGGCGGCCGGGGCGCGGAACGACGGCACGGCATTCGCGACGGCCTCGACGCCGGTCAGCGCGGAACAGCCGGACGCGAACGCCTTGAGCAGCAGCAGCGCGCCGACGCCGGTGGCGTTCCCGGCGAGGACGGAGGCGTGGCCGTCGGCGGTGTACGTCGAGGCGGGCGCGGAGCGGAAGAGGCCGACGACGACGATCGCGAGGATGGAGGCGATGAACACCGCGGTCGGAACGATGAAGGCCTTCGCCGAGTCGACGATGCCGCGCAGGTTGACGGCGGTGACCAGGACGAGCACGCCGAGGCAGATGACGAGCCGGTCACCGTAGAGACCCGGGAAGGCCGAGGTCAGCGCGGCCACGCCCGCCGTGACGGACACGGCCACGTTCAGGACGTAGTCGAGGATCAGCGAGGCGGCGGCCACCAGGCCGGTGCGGGCGCCCAGATGGCGGCGGGCCACCGCGTAGGAGCCGCCGCCGCTGGGGAAGGCCGCGATGACCTGCCGGTAGGAGGCGACGAGCACCGCGAGCAGCCCGGCGATGGCCAGCGTCACGGGAAGCGTGAAGCCGAGCCCGTACGCACCGGCCCCGGCAAGGACCAGGACGACCGCCTCCGGGCCGTACGCCACGGAGGCCATCGCGTCGAGGGAGAGAGCGGCGAGACCCTGCGTGGCGGTGAGCCGGTGCCGGTCGACCGCTCCGGGAGGTTCTTCGGGGGCCGCGTCGCTGACGACGGCCTTCGACGTGGTGAGCATGCGCCCAGCGTGCGACCCGGGCAGGCGCCTCCCACACACCCTTGGCGCCCCCTTGTCGGGACGCGCCCGCATCCGTACGCGGTCTTGACGGGGCGGGCCTGCGGCTGTCAGGGGCTGGCGCCTTCGGGCGGCGGTTCCGCGCGGCTCTGCCGGCGGCCGGAAAATAAACGCGGCGCGGCGATTAGTTTTCGCGGGAGGCGCCGTCTACCCCTCGTAAGCAACGCCACCACCCACGAGGGAGCACGACATGCCCACCATGATCTTCGTCAATCTGCCGGTGAAGGACCTCGACCGCTCGAAGGACTTCTTCGGCAAACTGGGCTACTCCTTCAACCCCCAGTTCACCGACGAGAACGCCGGTTGCCTGGTCATCAGCGACACGATCTACGCCATGCTGCTCACCGAGCCGTTCTTCAAGGGCTTCACGAAGCGGCAGATCGCCGACACCGCGACGACCGTCGAGTCCATCGTCTGCCTGAGCGCGGACAGCCGCGAGGAGGTCGACCGGCTCGTCGACACCGCGCTGGCCTCCGGCGGCTCGCCCGCCCAGGAGACCATGGAGCAGGGGCCCATGTACGGCCGCTCCTTCCTGGACCCGGACGGGCACCACTGGGAGGTCATGTACATGGACCCGGCCGCGATCAACGCCTGAGCCGGGCCCCGCCGAGGGTCGTCACAGCGCTTCGTACGTCACGCCGGTGAGCTGCTCCGAGGCCGCCCAGAGACGTTCACCGGCGACGTCGTTCAAGGTCCACCTGGCCCGCCAGGACTTGGCGGGCGCGCCGCGCCACATCATCAGGGACGGGCCCGTGAACGAGTCGGGCCGCACCCCGGGCGCGGTCGCCGCGTACAGCGTGGGCAGCGCGCCGGCCTCGGCGGGCTGGGCCACGATGCGGTTGCCCAGCTCGACGATCCGCTCGGCGGCCCTGCGGCCCTCCATCCGTACGGCCCGCGTCTGGAGGTTGGTCGCGGCGTACCCGGGGTGCGCGGCCGCCGCGACGATGTCCGAGCCCGCCGCCCGCAGCCGTCGGGCGAGCTCGTGGATGAAGAGCAGGTTGGCTGACTTGGACCGCCCGTAGACGATCCAACGCCGGTAGTGGCGCTCGCTGTTGAGATCACCGATGTCGATATTGGCCAGGGCGTGCATCCCGCTGGACACGCTCACCACCCGCGCCGCCCCGGCCGCCCGCAGCCGGGGCAGCAGCAGTCCGGTGAGCGCGAAGTGCCCGAGGTGGTTGACGCCGAACTGCGTCTCGAACCCGTCGGCGGTCCTCCCCTGGGGGAGCGCCATCACGCCCGCGTTGTTGACGAGCAGATCGAGCCGCTCGTACGGGAACTTCGCGGCGAACTCCCGCACTGAGGCGAGGTCGGCCAGGTCGAGCTGCCTGAACTCGCCCTCCGCGCCCGGGACTTCGCTTCTGATGTGGTCCTCGGCCTCCCGGCCGCGCGTCTCGCTGCGGCAGGCGAGCACCACCCGCGCGCCACGACGGGCCAGCTCCCGCGCCGTGACCAGACCGATGCCGCTGTTCGCCCCGGTCACGACGGCCGTGCGACCGCTCTGATCGGGGATGTCCTGAGCACTCCAGCCCTGAGTCATACGCCCACCGTACCGGTGGGTATGTCGGGCGAGCGGGGCGGGGACGCGGGGGCGTACGGATCAGGCGGAGGCGCCGCCGTCGATGACGAGGTCCGCGCCGACGACCGAGGCGGCGCCGTCGGAGGCCAGGTACAGCACGGCCGCCGCGGCCTCGGCCGTGGTCGAGACCCGGCCGAGCGGCTGCACCTCCTTCATGCGGGTCGCCCGTTCGGCCTCGGTCTCGCCGGGGCGCAGCGACATGGCGGTGTCGAGGGGGCCGGGGCTCACCGCGTTGATCCGTATCCCGTCCTGGATGTGGTCCAGGGCGGCGCCCCTGGTCAGCGCACTGACGGCGGCCTTGGACGCGGCGTAGGCGGCAAGGCCGGGGCGGCGGCTGTGGGCGCCCAGGTTGGAGGCGACGTTGACGATCGCGCCGCCCGACTCCTGGGTGCGCATGTACGCGATCTCCGCCTGGAGCGCGTAGAGGACGCCGGTGACATTGACAGATATCAGCGTCTGCCAGTCACTCTCCGACAGCTCGGCGACGGGAGCGCCGCCGCGGAAGACCCCGGCGTTGTTGACCGCGACGTCGAGGGAGCCGAACCGTTCGACCACATCGGCCACCAGGCCGTGCACGGCAGGGGAGTCGGAGACATCGGCGGTGAACGCGGCCGCCGTGCCGCCCGCCTCCGCGATCAGGGCGACCGTCTCGTCGAGGGTCGCGGCCGTACGCCCGGCGACGGCGACCCGGGCCCCCTCGGCGGCGAAGGCGAGCGCGACGGCCCGGCCGAGCCCGGAACCGGCGCCGGTGACGAGAACGGTCTTGTGCGCGAAACGAGCAGACATATTCTTGACCAATCGTTCTGTTATGAGGGTATGGGTGAGAGTGCTGGAGGCCGGGGAGGGGAAAGGAGAAGGGGGGAAATGTCGGCGCGATGACGCTTGTCGGCTGACAGATTTCAGCCGTCAGCCGTCAGCCGTCAGCCGACAACCGTCAGCCCACGGATTTCAGTCGAGCACTGTCAGAATCTGTTCGGCCGCGTCTCGTACCCGCCCGGGGTCGCCCGACGCCTTGCCGACGACCCGTACCCCCTGGAGGAAGACGAGCAGCATGCGGGCGAGCCCGCGCGGGTCGCGGTCCGCCGCCAGTTCGCCCTGCGCCTGGGCCCGTACGAGCGCGGAGTGCAGCAGGGTCTCGACGTGCTCCCAGCTGAGTTCGACCCGGCGGGCGGCGGCGCTGTCGTGCGGCGCCAGTTCGGCGGCGGTGTTGGTGATGAAACAGCCGGTCAGGCGGGATGTGCCGGTTGTCGACTCGGCGGCGAAGCGGCGCACCACGCCGCGTACGGCGGGCAGCGCGGGGCCGGGCCCCGACAGTTCGGCGAGCAGCGCGGGGTCGCGGTGCTCGGCGTACCGGTCCAGCGCCTTCAGATACAGCTCGTGTTTGTTGCCGAACGTCGCGTAGATGCTGGCGCGGCCGATGCCGAGGTGCTCGACGAGATCCGCCATCGACGTCGCCTCGTAGCCGCGCCGCCAGAACAGCTCAAGGGCTGACTGGAGCGCGGCGTCGGGGTCGAATTCCTTGGTCCTGGCCACCCGGCCACAGTAGAACTAATTGGAACGGTCGGTCAAGTAAGTCTGGACGGCCTGCGCCTCGTCGTCGAGGCAGGTTCCTGTCTCCAGGTCGAAGCGGTGTTTCAGGAGCGGGGACGCGACATAGGGGCGGCCCTCCGGGGTCGAGCCGAGCAGTCCGCGGGAGAGGACGTAGGCGCCGGTGAAGGGGTCGCGGTTGTCGATCGCGTACGTACGGCCGCGGCGGTCGGTGAAGACGGCGGCCTGGCGGCCGTCGGGGAGCAGGGCCGCGACACCGCGCCCGGGGGTGAGGCGGGCGGCCTCGCAGATCTCGAACCAGCCGTCGTCCAGCTTGAGTTGGACCATCGTCATCGCGTCGCTCCCAGGGTGAGGAGGGGAAGTTCGGGCTTGATCTGGTCGCGCTCGGGGACGAACCGGACCGACGGGTCGGGCGCGCCGGGCGCGTTCACGAAGGACACGAAGCGGGCGAGCCGCTCGGGGTCGTCGAGGGTCTCGGCCCACTCGTCGCGGTAGCCCGCCACGTGCTCGGCCATCAGGGCCTCCAGCTCGGCGCAGATGCCGAGCGAGTCGTTCACCACCACGTCCTTGATGTGGTCAAGGCCGCCCTCGATCCGCTCCAGCCAGACCGACGTGCGCTCCAGGCGGTCGGCGGTGCGGATGTAGAACATCAGGAATCTGTCGATCAGACGGACAAGTTCGTCATCTGTCAGGTCCTGGGCCAGCAGATCGGCGTGCCGGGGGCTGGCGCCGCCGTTGCCGCCGACGTACAGGTTCCAGCCGTTGGCCGTGGCGATCACGCCGAAGTCCTTCGACTGGGCCTCGGCGCACTCGCGGGCGCAGCCGGACACCGCCGACTTCAGCTTGTGCGGCGAGCGCAGGCCCCGGTAGCGCAGCTCCAGGTCGATCGCCATCCGCACCGAGTCCTGCACCCCGTAACGGCACCAGGTCTGCCCCACGCACGACTTGACCGTGCGCAGCGACTTCCCGTACGCGTGCCCGGACTCGAACCCGGCGTCCACCAACCGGGTCCAGATGGAGGGGAGTTGGTCGACGCGCGCGCCGAAGAGGTCGATGCGCTGACCGCCGGTGATCTTCGTGTAGAGACCGAAGTCCCGTGCCACCTCGCCGATCACGATGAGCTTGTCCGGGGTGATCTCGCCGCCCGGGATGCGCGGCACGATCGAATAGGAGCCGTTGCGTTGCAGGTTGGCGAGGAAATGATCGTTGGTGTCCTGAAGCGAGGCCTGCTCGCCGTCCAGGATGTGCCCGTTTCCGAGGCTCGCCAGGATGGAGGCGATGGCCGGCTTGCAGATCTCGCAGCCCTCTCCGCCCCGCGCCTGCTCGCGCCCGTGCCCGTCGAGAAGCTCGGTGAAGGAGTTCAGGCGCAGCGCGAGCGCGATCTCGTACAGCTCCTGGCGGGTCTGTGCGAAGCAGCCGCACAGACCGCCGTCGCCGGACTTCGGGAGCAGCATGCCGATGGTCTTGACGCAACTGCCGCAGCCCGTACCGGCCTTGGTGCACTTCTTGACCTCGGGCAGCGAGGAGCAGGCGGTGATCGCGCCCTTGGTGACGTTGTGGCAGGAGCAGATGACCGCGTCGTCGGGCAGCGACTCCGGGCCGAGCGCGGCCGGTGCGCCGAGCCCGGCCGGCAGGACCAGCTGCTCGGGGGCGACCGGCGGCACGTGCCCGGTGAGCGGGCGCAGCATGCCGTACGCGTCCGCGTCGCCGACCAGGACGCCGCCGAGCAGCACGCCCTCGGACGACACGACGAGCTTCTTGTAGACGCCGGAACGCGAGTCCGAGTAGACGACGTCCAGACAGCCCTCGGCCGTGCCGTGCGCGTCGCCGAACGACGCCACGTCGACACCGAGCAGCTTCAGCTTCGTCGACAAGTCGGCCCCGGTGAAGGCGCGTCCGGTGTCGGCGGCGATCGCGTCGGCGGCCGTCTCCGCCATGTCGTACCCGGGCGCGACGAGTCCGTACACCCGGCCGTCCGAGGCCAGCGCGCACTCACCGATCGCGAACACCGAGGGGTCACTGGTGCGGCACTGTTCGTCGACGACGATGCCGCCGCGCTCGCCGACCGTGAGGCCGCAGTCGCGGGCCAGCTGGTCGCGGGGGCGGACACCGGCGGAGAAGACCACCAGGTCGGTCGACAGATGTGAGCTGTCAGAAAGTGTCATTCCACTGACGCGGCCCTCTTCCCCGGCCGTGATCTCCTGCGTGCCGACACCCGTGTGCACGGTGAGGCCCATGTTCTCGATGGTGCGAAGCAGCGCGGCGCCGCCGCCCTCGTCGACCTGCACCGGCATCAGCCGGGGCGCGAACTCCACGATGTGCGTGTCAAGGCCGAGCCCGCGCAGCGCGCCGGCCGCCTCCAGACCCAGCAGCCCGCCGCCCACCACCGCGCCGGTCGTCGCGGTCTTCGCGTACTCCTCGATGGCGAGCAGGTCCTCGATCGTCCGGTAGACGAAACAGCCGGGAGTGTCCTTACCGGGCACCGGCGGCACGAACGGGTACGAGCCGGTGGCCAGGACGAGCGTGTCGTACGCGAAGGTCCGCCCCGAGCGGGCGGTGACCGTGCGCGCGGCCCGGTCGACCGACTCGGCGGGATCGTCCACGTACAGCTCTATGTCGTGCCGCCGCATGAAGTCGTCGGGCACGAGGGTGAGTTCGTCGGGGGTCCTCCCCTCGAAGTACGAGGTGAGGTGGACGCGGTCGTAGGCCGGGCGGGGCTCCTCGCACAGCACGACCACCCGGGTCCGCCCGGTCGCGCCGCGCTCGGCGAGCGCCTCCAGGAAGCGCTGGCCGACCATGCCGTGGCCGACGACCACGATCGTGGAAAGGTGTTCGGTGGACACGTCAGGAACCTCCGTCGTGGGTGAGCAGGTGGAGCAGGGGCGCGTCCGGTACGGGCTCGTCGCCCTCCCAGGTCCGGGCGAGCGCCCCGACCGCCCCGAGATCGCCGAGGAGCACGCCCCCGACCAGCCGGTCGCCGCGCACGACGACCTTGCGGTAGGCGCCCCGGGTCGCGTCCGCGAGATGGGCCACGTCGTCGCCGGGGCGAGGCGTGGGCTCGCCGAACGCGGCGAGGTCCAAGGGGCGCGGGCCGCCCAGCGTGAGCCGGGTCAGACCGCGCGTACCCGCGTAGGAACCGCTCCCGGTCGCGAGCAACGCGCCGAGCGCGTCAGCCTGTTCGAGCGCCGGTCCCGCGAGCCCGTACACCGTGCCGCGATGCTCGGCACAGTCGCCGACGGCATGGATGTACGGGTCCGAGGTGCGCAGCTCGTCGTCGACGACGACACCCTGGCGGACGTCGAGCCCGGCGGTCAGCGCGAGGCTGGTGCGGGGGCGGACCCCGGTGGCGAGGACGACGAGTTCCGCGCCGAGCACGAATCCGTCCGCGAGCTCGACATCGGTGCCGGCCGGACCGGTGAGACCGCGCACCCGGCACTCGGTGTGCACCTCCACACCGAGAAGTTCGAGATGGGCGCGGACCAACGCCGAGGCGGCCGCATCCAATTGACGCTCCATCAGACGCTCACCCTGCTGGGCGAGGACGACCTGGGCGCCGCACTCGGCGAGCGCCCGCGCGGCCATCACGCCGAGCAGCCCCCCGCCGATGACCACCGCACGCGTCCCCTCGCGGGCCTTCTCGCGCAGCGCGAGCGCGTCGTCGAGGGTGCGGAAGGGGTGGACGCCATCGGGGAGCCGGCCCTCGCGCAGGCCCCTGAGCGGCGGCAGCACCGGGTTCGAGCCGGTCGCGAGCACGAGGCGCCCGTACGGGACGGCGCTGCCGTCGTCGCAGTGCACCACGCGGTCCGCGCGGTCGATCCGCACCGCCCGCACGCCGCGCCGCACCGGGACCGGAGGCAGCGAGATCACCTCGGGCCCGTACCGCCCGGCGAGCACCTCCGCGAGGAGCACCCGGTTGTACGGTGCGTGGGTCTCCTCGCCGATGACGGTCACCGGGACATGCCGGGCCAGGCGGGCACCCGCTGTGCCGCCGCCGATCACCACGATGTCCGTACTCATGTGCCCAGCGTGCGCGGCGGCTGTTACCCGCCCGCATCCCGCCTATTTCCACGGGGGAACCTTGCGCTCAGCGGGGCGGGGGGTGGGGTGTGAGGGGGCGGGGCGGGGGTGGGGGAGGCCGAACCTCAGGGGTTCGGGGCCACGGCCCTGGGGGTGGGGTAAACCGAACCATGAAGTTCCGTGCTGGCACGATCGAATCGAGGGGCCGGGGGCGGGAGCCTTGACGCATGGACCTCACACAGCGGCACTCGGCATCCACACACGCTCCTGACCAGCGGCTCTAGGGTGATTCCTCATGCACCGCCTGCGCCTTCCGGGCTCCTTGGAGTTCCCCTACCGGCGAGACCGGCTCGGCTCGATCGGCCGCTCCTCGCTCTACTCGCTCATCGCTCTGCCGATCGCCCTGACCGGGCTTGCCCTGGTCGTCGCGGTCCTGCTGATCGGGGCGGTGCTGTCGTGGACGGCGCTGGGGCTCTGGCTCATCGCCGCGGCCGTCCGCGGGGCCCTGGCCCTCGGGGACCTCCAACGAGCCCTGGCCCGCGGCCTGTTGGGGCTTGAGATAGACCCGCCGGCGCGGGCGGAGACGAGCGGCGTGTTCGACTGGCGGCGCTCGGTGCTGGGCGGGCGGCCCGGCTGGCGGGCGGTGGGCTGCGCGCTGGCGGCCCCGCTGACGGCCCTGCCGGCCCTCGGCTCCGTATGCATCGGCTTTGTGTACGGGGTGCTGCTGACCCTGCACCCGGTGCTCAAGCGCTGGAACTACTTCACGATCCGGGAGCCCGACGGTTCCGTACGGCAGGTGGGAATGGAGGTGGGCGGAGTGGAGCTCGACAGCTGGCCGCGGTGGCTGCTGCCCTTCGCCGTCGGCCTCCTGCTCCTGTACGCGGCACCGTGGCTGGTCCGCCACGCCCTCACCCCGCACCGGCTGCTGCTCACCGTGCTGCTCGGGCCGGACCGGGCGGACCAGCGCATCCGCACCCTGGAGGAGACCCGCGCCCAGGCCGTCGACGACGCGGCGGCCACCCTGCGCCGCATCGAGCGCGACCTCCACGACGGCACCCAGGCCCGCCTGGTGGGCCTGGGCATGCACCTCACGATGATCCGCGAACTGGTGGCGGGCGGCGCCGAGCAGGATCGCATCCTGCGCGTCGTCGAGACCGCGCAGGGCAACGCCAAGCAGGCCGTCGCCGATCTGCGCCACCTGGTCAAGGGCATCCACCCGCCCGTGCTCGACCAGGGGCTCGACACCGCGCTGGCCACCCTTGCCGCCGACAGCGCCCTGCCCGTCCGGGTGAGCTGCGGCATCGAGGGCAGACCGAGCCCGGCGGTCGAGTCCATCGCCTACTTCTGCACGGCGGAGCTCCTTGCCAACGCGGCCAAGCACAGCGGAGCTTCGGAGGTGACGGTCACGGTGCACGGCGCGGCGAAGATCCTGCTGCTCACCGTCGAGGACAACGGGCGCGGGGGAGCGGTGGTCGGCGCGGGCAGCGGACTGGCCGGTCTGCGAGCCCGGGTCCGTACCGTCGACGGCTCCCTGACCTGCGACAGCCCACCCGGAGGCCCTACGGTGGTGAGCGTGCTGATGCCCTTCAGATGAGCAGCGGCATCTGAACACGAGCGTTTGAACACGAGTACGTGAGCACGAGCGCGTGAGCACGAGCACCTGAACAGCACTGTCTGAACACCGAGAACAGGGCGGGTCATTCATGCGGGTCGTCATCGCCGAGGACTCCTCGATTCTGCGCGACGGGCTCGTCCAGCTCCTGGAGATGCGTGGGGTGGAGGTCGCGGCCGCCGTGGGGGACGCGCAGGCGCTGCTCGCCGCGGTCGCCGAGCACGGGCCGGACGCCGCGGTGGTGGACATTCGGCTGCCGCCGACGCAGACCGACGAAGGGCTGCGGGCGGCCGTGCAGATCCGCCGCACGGCGCCCGGTACCGGGGTGCTGATCTTCTCGCAGTACGTGGAGACCAAGTACGCGGCGCAGCTCGTCGGGGACGGCGGGGCCGGGGTCGGCTATCTGCTCAAGGAACGGGTCGTGGACATCGGCGAGTTCGTGAACGCCCTGGAGCGGGTGGCGGCGGGCGGCACCGCGCTCGATCCGGAGGTGGTGGCCCAACTGTTCGGCGCGAGCCGACGGGCCGCAGCGCTCGACGCGCTCACCCCGCGCGAGCGGGAGGTGCTCGGGCTGATGGCGGAGGGCCGCACCAACCATGCCATCGCCGGGTCGTTCGGGGTGTCGGAGCGGGCGGTGGAGAAACACATCGCGAACATCTTCGCCAAGCTGGACCTGCCGCCCTCCGAGTCGGGCCACCGGCGGGTGCTCGCCGTACTACGCTACCTGGACCGGCAAGGAGGCTGAAGGCGACCGGCACCCGGTTCGGAAGCGGGCGGGAAGCGGGCTGGAGGTGGGCCGGAGGTGGGTCGGAAGTAGGTCGGCTCAATCGGCGGTCAGCCCATCCTCAAGGGCTCCTTAAGGATCTCGGATCAGCCTCTGACCAGGCCTTTTCGCTCGCCGCACCGACCTAGGCTGCCGGGCGTGACGATCGATCGAGGCCACCGACCCGCAGCTCGCCGCGTACCCAGCCCGCTCAGATCTCGCTCAGGCATCCGGAAAGTAATAGACGCACCGGCCCACCGCTCCTTAAAGTCGCGATCATGCCCGACATATCGCTGACCATGATCATCGTGCTGTGCCTCGCCGCGGGTGCGGCCGGCTGGATCGACGCGGTGGTCGGCGGCGGCGGACTGCTCATGCTGCCCGCCCTGCTCCTCGGCCTGCCGCACGTCCCGGCCGCGCACATCCTCGGCACCAACAAGGCCGTCGCCATCGTGGGCACCTCCGGCGCCGCCGTGACGTATGTGCGCAAGGCGCCGGTGAACGTGAAGACGGCGGTACGGATCGGCCTCGCGGCGCTCGCGGGCTCCATGACCGGCGCGTTCTTCGCGGCCGGCATCAGCAGCGCGGTGCTGCGCCCGGTCATCCTGGTCGTGCTGCTCGGCGTCGCCGCGTTCGTCATGTTCAAGCCCGCGTTCGGCACCGGGGCCGGCGGGCAGCCGGTCACCCGGGCCCGTACCGTCACCGCGATCGTGCTCGTCGGCGGCGGCATCGGCCTCTACGACGGCCTCTTCGGCCCCGGCACCGGCACGTTCCTGGTCCTCGCCCTCACCGCCGTGCTCCACCTCGACCTGGTGACCGCGAGCGCCACCGCCAAGATCGTGAACGTCTGCACCAACATCGGCGCGCTCGCCATGTTCGCCTACCAGGGCAACGTCATGTGGCAACTGGCCGCGATCATGGCCGTGTTCAACCTCGCGGGCGGCCTGCTCGGCGCGCGCATGGCACTGCGAAAGGGCAGCGAGTTCGTGCGCGGAGTGCTGCTCGTGGTCGTCTTCTCGCTGGTCGCGAAGCTGGCCTTCGACCAGTGGAACGCGTAGGCGCTCCGCTTCGGGGAGGGGGCGGTCGTCGTTCTGCTGCGGGCGCAGGTGGTTGCTCGCGCAGTTCCCCGCGCCCCTGAACCCGTTTTCGGCCTCGGGCTGTGCGTGGTTGCTCGCGCAGTTCCCCGCGCCCCTGAACCCGTCTTCGGCCTCGGGCTGTGCGTGGTTGCTCGCGTAGCTCCCCGCGCCCCTGGACCCCCTTGGCCTCGGGTCGTGCGTGGGGGCTCGCGCTTCGGCGGCGGAGGCGCACCGCGGCACAGTCCGCGCCCCCTTCACGGCGCTCTGCCCGGTGTCCTCTGGGCCACCCCCGTCAGGTGGGCGAAGGCGACCACGTTGCCTCGGTAGCCGGTCTTCTCCGAGAAGCCCCCGCCGCACGTGATCAGTCGCAGCTCCGGCCGGGCGGCGGCCCCGTACACCTTGGCGTCCGGGAACGAGTCGTTCTCGTAGACCTCGACCGCGTCGACCTCGAACACCGCCGTCCGGCCGTCCTCGCGAGTCACTTCGACCTGGCTGCCCTTCTTCAGGGCGCCGAGCGCGTAGAAGACGGCGGGGCCGCGGGAGTCGTCGACGTGGCCCGCCATCACAGCCGTGCCCCGGGCGCCGGGCGCGGTGCCGCCCCTGTACCAGCCGGCCATGTTCGTGTTCCCCGGCGGCGGCACGTCCAGGCTGCGGTCGGGGCCGAGCCCGAGCCCCATCACGGGCGCGTCGACACGGATCGAGGGGATCTTGATCCGTACGGGTTCGGAGGGCGGCAGGCTCTCGACGGGCGGGAGTTCGGTCACGGCCCGCCCGGCGGACCCGGAGGGGGCGGAGCCCGCGATTCCGCCGCGCTGCGACGCCGGGCCCGCCGCGAACCTCTCCGCCGCCGTCGGCTGCGGCGGCTCCACGGACTCCAGGCCCCGCTCGATCAGCCACAGACCTACGAACGCGGTGACCACCATCAGCCAGCTCGCGTTGCGCCGCGCGGTCCGGTCCGACAAGGGCGGTCAGCCCCGGCCCTGCGCGCCGCTCGCCCGGCGACGCAGCAGCCAGGTGCCGCCCACGGCGGCCGCGGCCAGTACCGCCGCGCCCACCGCGATCTCGGTGGTGTCGGGGCTGATGCTGCCGCCGACCCCGGTCTTCACATGACCCCGCGGGTCGCCGTTGTCCAAGGGCTTGTCCTTGCCGCGCTGGTCGTTCCCGTCCCCGGGTTTGTCCTTGCCGCGCTGGTC